>NZ_JAODYT010000028.1:0-53860 GCF_029834875.1 Pseudomonas sp. GD04158
GGCCTTAGCGAGCAGGTCGAAGCCTTCGAGCGGGCGCTGATCGCCGCCGAGCTGAGCCGCCCGCATGGCTCGCTGCGCAGCCTGGCCGAGGCGCTGGGCGTGCCGCGCAAGACCCTGCACGACAAGCTGCGCAAGCACGGCCTGAATTTCTCCGGCGCTGGCGGAAGCTCGCCAGAGGATTTCGACTGACTGGCGGCAAACCGCCAAACGCGCTGCCGGCACGCCTCGGCCGGCAGCCGGCAGAATGCCACCAAGGCCCGTAGAACGGGCTTTACCGGCGCACCGACAGCGCGCTCATGCGGACTGGCACAAGGGTTGCTCTAGGCAAACTCCAAGCGAACCCACAAGTACAAGTCCAGGCCTCGCTGACGCCCCCGGCGTTTTTCCCCAAGCCGCCTAGACTTGCCCTTGTTCGTTCGTCAGCAGCGCTTCGGCGCCAATGCGATAAACACAACAAGAGGAAGCATCCGCATGTTCAAACTGTCTGCCAAGGCGCTGGTCTGCGCCCTGTCCCTGTCCATCGCTGGCGTGGTTCACGCTGCCGATCCGATCGTCATCAAGTTCTCCCATGTGGTTGCCGAGCACACCCCGAAAGGTCAGGGTGCCGTTCTGTTCAAGCAACTGGCCGAGGAGCGTCTGGCTGGCAAGGTCAAGGTCGAGGTCTACCCGAACTCCTCGCTGTTCGGCGACGGCAAGGAAATGGAAGCGCTGCTGCTCGGCGACGTGCAGATGATCGCCCCGTCCCTGGCCAAGTTCGAGCATTACACCAAGCAGCTGCAGGTGTTCGACCTGCCGTTCCTGTTCGACGACATGGCTGCGGTGGATCGCTTCCAGAAGAGCGCTGAAGGCCAGAAGCTGCTGACCTCCATGACCGACAAGGGCATCACCGGCCTGGCCTACTGGCACAACGGCCTGAAGCAGCTGTCGGCCAACAAGCCGCTGCTCGAGCCCAAGGACGCCCGGGGTCTGAAGTTCCGCGTACAGGCTTCCGCAGTGCTGGAAGAGCAGTTCAAGGCCGTGCGCGCCAACCCGCGCAAGATGAGCTTCGCCGAGGTCTATCAGGGCCTGCAGACTGGCGTGGTCAACGGTGCCGAGAACCCCTACTCGAACATCTACAGCCAGAAGATGCACGAAGTGCAGAAGTACATCACCGAGTCCAACCACGGCCTGCTCGACTACATGGTGATCACCAACACCAAGTTCTGGGACGGCCTGCCGGCAGACGTGCGTGACGAGCTGAGCAAGATCATGGACGAGGTCACCGTCGAGGTGAACAAGCAGGCTGACGCCCTCAACGAAGGCGACAAGCAGCGCATCCTCGAAGCCGGCAGCACCGAAATCCTGACGCTGACTCCGGAGCAGCGCAATCAGTGGCGCGAAGCCATGCAGCCGGTATGGAAGAAGTTCGAAGGCGAGATCGGCGCCGATCTGATCAAGGCTGCACAAGCGGCCAACCAGCAGTAAGGCCGGAGAGCCGTAGGGTGGGCGGTATCGGCAGATAGCGACCCACCACGGTGCCCGCGCGGGCACCGTCATGCTGCAACCGGTGGGTCGGCCCAGCTGCCCCACCCTACGCCCTTTCCATTCGGGAGAACCGACCATGAACGCCTTGCGGCGCGTCTGGGAGCACTTCGAGGAAGGCTTCATCGCTTTCCTCCTGGCGGCCATGACGCTGATCACTTTCGTCTACGTGATCCTCAACAACTTCTACACCCTGTTCTACTGGCTGGGTGACACCTTCGGCGGTAACGAGACTCTGCTCGCTATCGGCGACTTCATTCTCGACATGGCCCAGGCGATGACCTGGAGCAATGCCCTGACCAAGGCCCTGTTCGGCTGGCTGATCTTCTTCGGCCTGGCCTATGGCGTGCGCACCGCCGGCCACATCGGCGTCGATGCCCTGGTCAAGCTCGCCCCGCGCGGTATCCAGCGCATCATCGGCGTGATCGCCTGCCTGTGCTGCCTGGGCTACGCCGGCCTGATCGCGGTCGGCAGCTTCGACTGGGTCCGCACCCTGTTCATCGCCGGCATCGGTGCCGAAGACCTCGGCCACTACGGCATTCAGCAGTGGCACATCGGCATGATCGTGCCCTTCGGCTACGCCATGGTGTTCGTCCGCTTCCTCGAGATCCTGGTGCGCATCCTGCGCAATCAGCAGACCGGCCTGGGTCTGGCCGACGAGGCCGCCGACGCCCTGAAGGTCAATGAGCACGAGGAGCCCAAGCAATGACCGTCCTGTTCCTCTTCCTGCTGCTGTTCCTGCTGATGTTCATCGGCGTGCCGATCGCTGCGTCGCTCGGCCTGGCCGGCTCGATCACCATCATGCTGTTCAGCCCCGACTCGGTGCGCTCGCTGGCGATCAAGCTGTTCGAGACCTCCGAGCACTACACCCTGCTGGCCATCCCGTTCTTCCTGCTCTCCGGTGCCTTCATGACCACCGGCGGCGTGGCCCGTCGCCTGATCGACTTCGCCAACGCCTGCGTCGGCCACATCCGTGGCGGCCTGGCCATCGGTGCGGTGCTGGCGTGCATGCTGTTCGCCGCACTGTCCGGCTCCTCGCCGGCCACCGTGGCCGCGGTCGGCTCCATCGCCATCGCCGGCATGGTGCGTTCCGGTTATCCGCAGGCCTTCGGCGCCGGCATCGTGTGCAACGCCGGTACCCTGGGCATCCTGATTCCGCCGTCGATCGTGATGGTGGTGTACGCCGCCGCCACCGAGCAGTCGGTGGGCAAGCTGTTCATGGCCGGCGTGGTGCCCGGCGTGATGCTCGGCCTGGCGCTGATGATCGCGATCTACATCGTCGCGCGCATCAAGAAGCTGCCGGCCCTGCCGCGCGCCAGCTTCCGCGAGTGGCTGCGCGCTGCGCGCGAGGCGTTCTGGGGTCTGCTGCTGATGGTGATCATCCTCGGCGGTATCTACAGCGGCATGTTCACGCCCACCGAGGCCGCGGCCGTGGCGGCGGTCTACGCCGGCTTCGTCGCGCTGTTCGTGTACAAGGACCTGACCATCCGCGAGTGCCCGAAGGTGCTGCTGGAGTCCGGCAAGCTGACCATCATGCTGATGTTCATCATCGCCAACGCCATGCTCTTCGCCCACGTGCTGACCACCGAGCAGATCCCGCAACAGATCACCGCCTGGGTGGTGGAGCTGGGCCTGCAGCCCTGGCAGTTCCTGCTGGTGGTGAACATCGTGCTGCTGGTGGCCGGGGCCTTCATGGAGCCCTCGGCGATCATCCTGATCCTCGCGCCGATCCTCTTCCCCATCGCCATGCAGCTGGGCATCGACCCGATCCACCTGGGCATCATCATGGTGGTGAACATGGAGATCGGCCTGATCACGCCACCCGTGGGACTGAACCTGTTCGTCACCTCGGCGGTGACCGGCATGCCGCTGACCCACGTGATTCGCGCCGCCCTGCCGTGGCTGATGATGCTGATCAGCTTCCTGATGGTGATCACCTACATCCCGGCCGTGTCCATGACCCTGCCGAACCTGCTCGGTATGTGAACCACGCTATCCAACGCTGCTTCTTTGGTACTTTGTGTACCGACTCCGCCCGGCCTGAGTGCCGGGCTTTTTTTTTGCGCCGCACCAACTTCCATCAGCTCTCGCAACGCGCTGTTGTGCGCAGAATCGCCCGGCTTGGCGTAAAGTCGCCTGCACACTCGCTAAGGAGCCGGATGCATGATCAGAAGCAGCCTGAAATCCATCGTCACCACCTGGCTGACCGGCCTGCTGTCACTGCTGCCCCTGGTGCTCACCCTGGCCCTGCTGGCCTGGATCTTCAGCCTGCTCAACCGCCTGGTCGGGCCCTCGACCCTGATTGGCCAGTTGTTCGCCGCACTCGGCCAGCCGTTCTCCAGCAACAGCTACCTGGCCTATCTGCTCGGCAGCCTGGTGCTGCTGGCCAGCCTTTATCCACTGGGCCTGGCGGTGCAGATGGGGCTGCGCAGGCCGCTGTCCTGGCTGCTCGATCGCACCCTGCGGCGCACCCCGCTGATCGGCAACTTCTACAACCTGGCCGACCGCTTCGTCGGCCTGCTGGACAAGAGCAAGAACCCGGATATCACCACCATGGCACCGGTCTGGTGCTTCTTCGGCGGCGAGGGTGTCGCCGTACTTGCCCTGCGCCCCAGCTCGGAAACCATCGAGCTGGAGGGACGCCCCTACTGCGCGATCCTGGTCCCCACCGCGCCGATCCCGGTCGGCGGTGGCCTGCTCTATGTGCCGCAGGCGTGGATTCGTCCGGCCGAGATGGGCGTCGATCAGCTCACCAGCATCTACGTTTCCATGGGCCTCACCCCGCCGCCGGGCAAACGCCATCCCGAACGCGGCACGCCGACCCCGCCAGCACCGACCAGCCCCTAGCCCAGCGGCAGGCTGGTGGTCGACTTGATCTCCGACAGGGCGACGATGGAGTTGACCTCCTGGATCCCCGGCACCAGCGACAGCTTCTCGAAGAAGAAGCGCTCGTAGGCCTCGATGTCACGGGTGACGATGCGCAGCATGAAGTCCACCGCTCCCATCAGCACGTGACATTCCAGTACCTCGGGAAACTCGCGCATGGCCTCGGCGAACTCGGTGAGGTTGGAGCGGCCATGGGCGTTGAGCTTGACCTGGGCGAAGACCTGGGTGTGCAGACCGATACGCTTGCGATCGAGCAGGGTCACCTGCTTGCGGATCACCCCCTCCTCCTTGAGGCGCTGGATGCGGCGCCAGCAGGGCGATTGCGACAAGCCGACGCGCGCGGCGATCTCGCCGGTGGACAGGCCGGCATCCTCCTGCAACAAGGCAAGAATGCGCTGATCGTACGAATCCAGAGCTACGGACATAAAAAATCCCTCAGACAGCCAATACAGGGCAAGACTATCCACAAGATCTAGGTTTTCCCACTAAACCAGGCAGAACTTTTGCCGCCGGAAAGCGGAAACTTAGGCAAAACCTGCCCGAGTGACCGCCATGCCCGATACCACGCCGTTTCCCGCCCTGCCTCAGCGCCGCGATCCCTGGCAGGATCGCGCCGATGCCTGCGTCGAATACCAGTTGCGCACCGATGCCGAAGCCGACGTGATGTGCCGCCTGCTCGGGCTGTTCGCCCAATTGCAGCTGCTCCCCGAGGCTCTGCACATGGAACGCTTGCAGGACGACCTGCACATCAGCCTGCGCCTGCCCGGCCTCTCGCTGCACCGGGCCGGCGTGCTGGCGCAGAAACTGCGCGGTCTGGTGTGCGTGTGGCAGGTGGATTGGCAGCATCTGGATCACAGCCTGGAGACGGAGGTGGCCTGAAGCGGGCGCTCGATCACGCCGGCCCCTTCGCCCTGCCGGCGCTTTTCGGGCATCCTAGTTCGGCTACCCTTGTCCAGGCCGACCCCGAGGAGCCCGCATGTCCGCATTTGCCGCCACCGCCCAAGACCGCGTACTGGATCTTGGCGACCTGCTGCGCGAGCTGGTTGCCCAGGGCCGGGTCGCCCAGGAGGTGGCCGAGCAGTGCCTGGCGATTCGCCGCAGTTCGCTGAACAACACCCAGCACCCGCTGGAATTCCTCGCGGCGCAGCAGGTCGACGACCTGACCCGCCCGGGCAAGAAACTCGATCTGGAAACCCTTACCGTCTGGCTGGCCAACTTCGCCGGCCAACCCTACCTGCGCATCGACCCGCTGAAGATCGACGTACCGGCCATCACCCCATTGATGTCCTACGCCTTCGCCCAGCGTCACAAGATCCTTGCCGTGGCGGTGGACAGCGAGAGCGTGACCATCGCCAGCAGCCAGCCGCTGGTGCACAGCTGGGAAGCCAACCTGATCCACGTGCTCAAGCGCCCGATCAAGCGCGTGGTGGCCAACCCGGCGGACATCCAGCGCTTCACCACCGAGTTCTATCGCCTGGCCCGCTCGGTCAGCGGTGCCAATGCCACCGACCAGAAGATCAGCGGCGTCGGCAACTTCGAGCAATTGCTCAGCCTTGGCGCCCAGGATCAGGAGCCGGACGCCAACGATGCGCACATCGTCAACATCGTCGACTGGCTGTTCCAGTACGCCTTCCAGCAGCGCGCCAGCGATATCCACATCGAACCGCGCCGCGAGCAGGGCACCGTGCGCTTTCGCATCGACGGCGTGCTGCACAACGTCTACCAGTTCCCCGCCCAGGTCACCATGGCGGTGGTCAGCCGCCTGAAGAACCTCGGCCGCATGAACATCGCCGAAAAGCGCAAACCCCAGGACGGCCGGGTCAAGACCAAGACTCCGGACGGCGGCGAGGTGGAGCTGCGCCTGTCCACCCTGCCCACCGCCTTCGGCGAGAAGATGGTGATGCGTATCTTCGACCCCGAGGTGCTGCTGAAGAGCCCGGACCAGCTCGGCTTCTCCCCGGACGATCTGCGCCGCTGGCATAGCATGACGAGCCAGCCCAACGGCATCATCCTGGTCACCGGCCCCACCGGCTCGGGCAAGACCACCACGCTCTACACCACGCTCAAGCAACTGGCCACGCCGGAGGTGAACGTCTGCACCATCGAGGACCCGATCGAGATGATCGAGGGCGCCTTCAACCAGATGCAGGTGCAGCACAATATCGACCTGACCTTCGCCAGCGGCGTGCGCGCCCTGATGCGCCAGGACCCGGACATCATCATGGTCGGCGAGATTCGCGACCTGGAAACCGCCGAGATGGCCATCCAGGCCGCACTCACCGGTCACCTGGTACTCTCCACCCTGCACACCAACGATGCCCCCAGCGCCATCACCCGCCTGCTGGAACTGGGCGTGCCGCACTACCTGCTCAAGGCCACCATCCTCGGCGTCATGGCCCAGCGCCTGGTGCGTACCCTGTGCCCGCACTGCAAGGCACCGGTGCAGCTGGACGAAGACACCTGGAACGGCCTGACCCGGCCCTGGAGCTCGCCACTGCCGACCCAGGCGCACCACGCCGTCGGTTGCCTGGAATGTCGCGAAACCGGCTACCGCGGCCGCGCCGGCGTCTACGAGATCATGCTGATCAACGACGCCATCAAGCCGCTGATCAGCGCCGACACCGACCTCACCGCCCTGCGCCGCGCGGCCTTCAAGGATGGCATGCGCAGCCTGCGCCTGTCCGGTGCGCAGAAGATCGCCGCGGGCCTGACCACCATCGAGGAAGTGCTGCGCGTCACGCCGCAGAGCGAGCATCGCTGAGTTCAGCGCGCCCCTGCGGCGAGTTGGCGGCACGGCGACAGCGCGGACGCATCCAGCCAGCGCGGGTCGGAATGCCAGGCGAAGAGGAACTGACCGCCCACCAGCTGATCGACCACCGTTCGCGCCACCTCCTGCCTGACCGCCGGACAGCCCAGGCTGCGCCCCAGACGGCCGTGCGCCTGCAGCCAGCCGGAGCTCACGTAGTCGGCGCCATGGATGACGATGGCGCGCTCGCGCGCCCGATCGTTGAGGCCGGGCTCCAGGCCATCCATGCGCAGCGAGTAGCCGTGCTTGCCGCTGTAGCTTTCCGCGGTGCGAAACAGGCCGAGGCTGCTCTGGTGGCTCCCCGGCTCGTTGGAAAACAGCGCGGCGACATCCTCGCCGGAGCCACGCCCATGGGCGACCAGATCGCGCAGCAGCAGGCGCCTGCCCTGCAGGTCGAAGATCCACAGGCGCCGTGCGCTGGAGGGCTGCGAGTAATCGATCACCGCCAGCCGACTGGCAGCCCCTGCGCCCCGACTCTGCGCACAGCGCATGGCGCCGAGCGCCTGGCGCAGGGCCTGCACTTCAAGCTCGGGCGCCTGCCTGGTCAGCGCCTCGAACAGCTCGTCGGCGCACGCGCTCGCGGCGCCAAACACACCGAACAGCAGCACCAGAGCATGACGGCCAATGGCTCGAAACATCGACCTGCCCTCTCCTCCCGCAAGACATCTGTCATACGAGCGAAGATAGCCCAATGGCCAGGCTCGCGGCAGCTCGGCGGACGGACAGCGAACACTCTGCCGACAATGAGCGCCAGGTCACGTCTGCGCCCAGCCGGCAACGCCGGCACCAGGCACTGAGAAGGGGTCGGCGGCAGGCGCATAGCGACTATGCTTAGATGCCAGAAGGCCACTGCGCACCTTGCGCAGGGCCGCTCATATGCGCACGAGGGAGATCGCACTATGGAAATCGGTGGCGTCCTGCTGCTGTTCGTCGGCCTGGCCGTGGCCATCGTCTACATGGGGTTCAAGGTGGTGCCGCAGGGCTCGGAATGGACGGTGGAGCGCTTCGGCCGCTACACCACCACGCTCAAGCCCGGCCTCAACATCATCGTCCCGGTGATGGACCGTATCGGCCGCAAGCTCAACGTGATGGAAAGCGTGCTCGATATCCCGCCGCAGGAGGTGATCAGCGCCGATAACGCCATCGTGCAGATCGATGCGGTGTGCTTCTTCCAGGTGATCAATGCGGCCCAGGCCGCCTACGAGGTCAACGACCTGGAGCACGCCATCCGCAACCTGGTGATGACCAACATCCGTACCGTGCTCGGCTCCATGGAGCTGGACGCCATGCTCAGCCAGCGCGATGCGATCAACGAGCGTCTGCTCAAGACCGTGGACGAAGCCACCGCCCCCTGGGGTATCAAGATCACCCGGATCGAGATCAAGGACATCAGCCCGCCCGCCGACCTGGTCGAGGCCATGGCCAGCCAGATGAAGGCCGAACGCCTCAAGCGCGCACAGATTCTCGAAGCCGAAGGCTCGCGCTCGGCCGCCATCCTCACCGCAGAGGGGCACAAGCAGGCGGAGATTCTCCGTGCCGAGGGCGAGCGCCAGGCCGCCTTCCTCGAAGCCGAGGCTCGCGAGCGGGCAGCCCAGGCCGAAGCGGAGGCGACTCGCGTGGTATCCCAGGCGATTGCCGAGGGCAACGTGCAGGCGGTCAATTATTTCGTCGCCCAGAAATACGTCGAGGCGCTCGGGCAACTGGCATCGGCCAACAACAGCAAGGTGGTGCTGATGCCGCTGGAGGCCAGCCAGGTGATCGGCGCGGTGGGCGGCATCGGCGAAATCGTCAGGGCCACCTTCGGCGCCGATGCTACAGGCGGGAAGCGGGGCTGATCGATGATCCATTACCTGCAACACCTGTCTTTCTGGGACTGGCTGGCGCTGGCCACTGTCCTGCTGATACTCGAAGTCTTCGGCGCTGGCGGCTACCTGCTGTGGATCGGCCTGGCCGCCGCCTGCGTCGGCGTGCTCACCTATCTGTTTCCCGAGCTGCCCTGGGTCTGGCAGTTCTTCCTGTTCGGCCTGCTGGCCATCCTCACTGCCGTGGTCTGGTGGCGCCGTCAACGCAGCATGCTGCGCCCCAGCGACCAGCCCGGCCTCAACCGCCGCGGCAGCGAACTGCTCGGCCGGCGCTTCGCCCTGCACGAGCCCATCGTCGGCGGTCGCGGCAAGATCAAGGCTGGCGACAGCCTGTGGCTGGTCAGCGGACCTGACCTGCCGGTAGGCAGTCAGGTCAAGGTCGTGGCCCAGGACGGCGTGATTCTGCGAGTCGAGCAGGACGCCTGAGCGAACGCGAAAGAGGCCATTCGACGGTGGCCGGTCATGGCGACCGGCCATCGCCCACAAGGAACCACAAGGGGCCCGCACGACTCTGAGCAAGGGAGTCAATCCACAGGAGTACCCCCCATGCGAGTAATGAGCCGAGCCGCCCTGGCGCTGAGCGCCGCCCTGATCGCTCAGACCGCCGCCGCCGATGGCCTGCTGCGCGACATTCTGTCTTCCGGCGCCACGACTGCGTCCACCTACCTGACCTTCAAGGATCGCAAGCTGGTCGCCGCCGCCGAAGAGGATGCCAGCAGCTTCGTCGCCAGCGCCGGAGAGATCCGTGGCCCGCATTTGGAAGCGGCGCTACAGCAGCTGCGCAGCGATAACCCGCAGTTGCGCGATAGCGACGACATGGCCCTGGCCAGCGCCATTCTCGCTGCCTCCGCGGCACCGCTGGATGCCAGCACCGCCGACGCACGCTGAGCGCAAGCGCGAAGCAGAATTGGCGGTCGATGCACCCGATATGGCCGGGGCAAGCGCATCCATTTGCGAGCGTCGCAAGGAGCTTGCCGCGCAGCAGCGGATTGGGTGTATTCAGCTAGTACGGGCTCTGCCAGTGGGCTCGCGCTGCAGCCGACCGATATCGCGTTCATAAAAAATGCCCGCATCCAATGGATGCGGGCATTTTCATCAAGCCTCCGGAACGACAGGCCTGCAACAGGCCTTCCGGAGAGCTGCCGACTTACAGCAGCGGCAGGGTGTAGCTGACGATCAGACGGTTCTGGTCGGCGTCGGCGGTAGAGGTGTTGCCACGCAGCACACCGTGGCGCCAGCCCAGACCCAGGCCCTTCAGGGCACCTTCCTGGAACACGTAATCCAGGGCGATGTCGCGCTCCCACTCCTTGGCCTCGTTGGCGCCAGCAACCTGAATGTTGGTGCCTTTCAGGTAGATCACCGACGCTTTCAGACCCGGAGCACCCAGGTTGGCGAAATCGTAGCTGTACTGACCGAAGGTGGTGCGTTCGCCGGCACGGGTAAAGCTGTTAACCAGGCGGTCGGTCAGCAGGTACACGCTGGCACCAGCGGAACCTTCGATGCCACCCTGGTTCAGCTGCACGAAGTTGCTGTCTTCAGAAACGCGCTGATGACCCAGCATCACGGCATGGCTGCCCAGGCTGTAAGTGAACGCGGCGCTCCAGGTGTTGTTGTCGATCTTGCCATCGCCATTACGGGTGTAACCGCCCACCGAGTAGCCGGCTTCTTTACCGTTCTTGCCATCGGAATTGGTGCGGAAATAGCGCAGATCGGTCTTCAGGGTGCCTTCACCCAGCGCCAGGTTGTGGCCCAGGCCGGCGAAGTGCTGCTTGTAGTAGTCTTCGAGGTTGGCGTAGTAGTACTGAGCAGTCAGGTCGCTGTTTACTTTCCAGTCACCACCGGCGAAGTAGAACTTGTTGCTGGCTTCGCTGCCGCCGGCAACCGACAAACCGGTGCTGTTGCTCGAAGCACGGCCTACGGCGTGCTCGATCTGACCGGCAGTCAGGGTCAGGTTGTCGATTTCGTTAGAGGTGATCTGACCACCTTCGAACAACTGCGGCAGCAGACGGCCGTCGTTGGATACCAGGATCGGCAGGCGCGGAGTCAGGGTGCCGATACGTGCCTCGGTCTTGGAAACACGGACCTTACCGGTCAGACCGCCCTTGCTGAACTCATCAACGGCGCTGCCATCGCTTTCCAGCGGGAACAGAGCACCCGGGGTGCGATCACGACCAGTCTTGTTGGCACGGCCACCGGAGTCCAGCTTCACACCCAGCAGGCCTACCGCATCAACACCGAAGCCTACGGTGCCTTCGGTGAAACCGGAGGTGTAGTTGAAGATGAAGCCTTGGCCCCACTCCTTCGCTTCACCGTTGTTGTTGGCGGTGTTCTTGGTGTTGTGGTCGAAGTAGAAGTTGCGCAGAGTCAGGTTGGCCTTGCTGTCACCGATGAAGTCAGCAACGGCTACTTGGCTCAGGCCCAGGGTGCTGGCGGCTACGGCCAGTGCCAGGGAGGTCTTTCTCATTATGTTTCTCTCCAGTGTGTTTAAGGTGACGCTTCGTCCGGACACAGACTTCGGCACGAAGAGGCAGGCCGGAACGAATGGGGCATACGCACCCGCACGCCAGGACACGGCTCGAGGCCTGGCCGAAACGGATGCGGAAGAAACTCAGGAAGAACGGAACAACGGCGCGCGCGCAGGGGCAGCCGAGATGAGGCGGGCAGAGTGGTGCATGGTGGTGCTCTCACGTCGTTGTTATTTTGCGCCGACATCCCAGCCGGCATCGTCCAGGGCCCTATGCAGGGACCGCGCCAGAATCAGGCAAGGCCATCGCAAGGCTTCTAGAACAGTAGGTTACAGTTTTTCTGCAGAGCAGTTACCGCTTGATGACCAGGCATGACCGGCAATTTTCCGCTTATGAGAACCCCCTCTCAGGCGGAAAATCGCCAAGCCCTCAGCCCAGGACGATCTGGTTCTTGCCCTGGCGCTTGGCCAGGTACATGGCGGCATCGGCGCGTGCATAGAGCGCGTCGAGGTTGACGTCGGCAGCGCGCATGCTGGTCAGCCCCTGGCTGACGGTGATGCCGAAGCTGACGCCCTCATGCTGGAAGCTCAGGCGTTGCACCTCGCGCTGCAAGCGCTCGGCTACCTGCAGGGCGACATCCGGTTCGCAGCCGGGGAACAGGGCAGCGAACTCCTCGCCACCGATGCGACCGAACAGGTCGCCGCGACGCAATGCGTTGGCGCCGCACTGCGCCAGACGCTGCAGCACCTGGTCACCGAGCTGATGACCGTACTGGTCGTTGATCTTCTTGAAGTCGTCGAGATCGAGCAGCAGGAAGGCCAGCGGGCTGCCGAACTTGCGCGCGTGCTCGAATTCGCGGCGGGCACATTCGAAGAAGTGCCGGCGATTGCTGCTCTGGGTCAGCACGTCGGTGGTGGCCAGACGATGCAGCTCGCCTTCCAGACGCTTCTTCTCGGTGATGTCCTCGGCGATGCCGACTATCACGCACCCCTGCCCTGCCGCCGAGCGTGGGCTAACGAAGCACTTGTCGCTGAGCCAGCGCAACTGGCCATCGGAGCGGATGATGCGGTACTCACGAAACTCCACTGCGCCGGTTTCCAGTACCTTGGCCAGGCTCTCGGCGGCGTAATCGAGATCGTCAGGGTAGATGCTGTTGCGCCACTCTCCGTAGTCGGCCAGCAGCAGGGCCGCGGAACGGCCGAAAATGCGTTCGTAGGCAGGGCTGACGTAGATCACCCGCTGCTCATCCCAATCGAACGCCCAGAGCGCGGCGTTGACGCTGCCGAGCAGGCTGCTGAACAGCTGTTCGCGCTCTCGCAGCCGCTCCACCTCGGCACGGCTGTGCAGCAGGGCCAGGGTCAGTTCTTCCAGCTCAGAAACACCGTTGCCTTGATCATCCATCACAGCGGCCATCCAATCCCTCGCATAAGCATAAAGTGAGCATAGTGCGAGCTGTTGGACAAAGACAAAGGCCCGCCGTTCGGCGGGCCCTTGGAGGAAATGCGCAGCGGTTTAGACTGCGGCGGCAGCGGGACGCAGCGAGTAGGTCTTGAGCTGCTCGGCGAACTCGCGCAGCGACTGGATGCCGCTGGCCTCGGCCTCATGCACCCACTGCTTCATGGCCTCGAGCATGTCGTGGCCGTTGCTGCTGGTCTTGACCCAGATCTGCTGCAGCGCCAGGCGCTTCTCGTAGATCACCTTGAGTGCCTGGCTTTGCGCCAGCAGGTCGGCGATGCGCGCGTGGTGCTGCTCTTCCAGCAGGCTCGGCTCACGCGACAGCAGGCGCTTGGCACGGCGGAACAGGTGACGAACGGACTCGTCGGCCTTGGCCACTTCCTGCTTGACCAGCGGTGCGATCACCAGCTTGCGGTACTGCGCCATGATCTGGAAGCGGTTGTTGAGGATGGCCATGGCGGTGTCCATGTCCAGGCTGCGCTTGCCTTCGACCCGATGGGCGATGGGCGCGACGCGCTGCACCTGGGCCAGACCGAGGAAGCTGAAGAGCTTGATCCAGGCCCAGCCCATGTCGAATTCCCACTTCTTCACCGACAGCTTGGCGCTGTTGGGGTAGGTGTGGTGATTGTTGTGCAGCTCCTCGCCGCCGATCAGGATGCCCCAGGGCACCAGGTTGGTGGCCGCGTCACGGCACTCGAAATTGCGATAGCCCACGGCATGGCCGAGACCGTTGATCACGCCGGCGGCCCATACCGGAATCCACATCATCTGGATTGCCCAGACGGTGATGCCGAGCACGCCGAACAGGGCCAGATCGATGATCGCCATCAGCGTTACGCCGCCGATCGGATAGCGGCTGTAGACATTGCGCTCGATCCAGTCGTCCGGACAGTTCTTGCCGTAGATACGCAGGGTTTCCTGGTTCTTCGCCTCTTCCTGATAGAGTTCGGCGCCTTTGCGCAGCACGGTGCCCAGCCCCTTGATCACCGGGCTGTGCGGATCATCGACGGTTTCGCACTTGGCGTGGTGCTTGCGGTGAATCGCGGTCCACTCGCGGGTGTTCTGGCCAGTCGTCAACCACAGCCAGAAACGGAAGAAATGCTTGAGCGCGGGGTGCAGTTCCAGCGCACGGTGCGCGGAGTAGCGGTGCAGATAGACGGTGACGCTGACGATGGTCACATGCGTCATCAGCAGGGTCGCAGCGATCAGCTGCCAGACCGAAAGGTCGAGTAAACCGTTGTACCACATGGACGCAGATGCCTCTTGAAAGGGAAACGCGGCTTGTCCTACAAGGACTCACCTGGGCGCATTATCGCTGACCCAAGACAGAAAACCAGTTGGTCTTTTAGATAAGAATGTTTCGGCCTCGAAGCATCTATACTGCCCAGCATTTACCGGGAGCGCAGCCACCAGCCCATGCGTATCGACATCGCCGCCTTGCGCCTGACCCTGGGCTACCTGCTGCTCGCCGGTCTGTGGATTCTTCTCAGCGACCAACTGTTGACCGTGCTGGGCCTGTCACTGGCCCAGCTGGAACGGCTGCAATCGCTCAAGGGCCTGATCTTCGTCGGCCTGACCGCGGCGTTGCTGTATCTGGTGCTGCATCGGCACGCCCAGCAGTACCGGCGCGCTCGCCTGCAACTGACCAGCAATGAGGAGCGCCTGCGCCTTGCCCTGGATGCCACCCGCGACGGGCTCTGGGATTGGGATTTCGCCGCCCGGCGGGTGTTCTTCTCCCCCAGCTACGCCGCCCTGCTCGGGTTGACCCCGCAGGCGCTTGGCGACACCCGCGATGCCTGGGCCGAACGCCTGCATCCGGAAGACCGCGAGCGGGTGCTGCAGGCACTGGCCGTCGACCAGCAGTACGACAGCTACGACAACGTTTACCGCCTGCGCCACGCCGACGGCACCTATCGCTGGTTCCACTCGCGCGGCCGCCTGTTGCGCGACGAAGGCGGGCGGCCACAGCGTTTCATCGGCATCGCCAGCGACATCACCCAGCAACGCGCCAACGACGAAAGCCTGCGCCAGGCTGCGGCCGTATTCGATGCCACGCAGGAAGGCGTGCTGGTCACCGACCCCGAGCAGCGCATCGTTCACGTCAACCCGGCCTTCAGCCGCATCACCGGCTACAGCGCCGAAGAGGTCCTGGGACAGCACCCCACCCTGCTCAAGTCCGGCCGTCACGACGCCGCCTTCTACCAGAGCCTGTGGCAAGCCCTGCACAATCGTGACGCCTGGAGCGGTGAGGTATGGAACCGGCGCAAGAGTGGCGAGATCTACCCGCAATGGCAGTGCATCCGCGTCATCCACGACGAGCATGGGCGCATCAGCCATTACGTCGCGGTGTTCTCCGACATCACCGCGCTCAAGCGCTCGCAGCGCGAACTCGACTACCTCGCCCATCACGACCCGCTGAGCAACCTGCCCAACCGGCTGCTGTTCACCGAGCGGATCGCCCACGCCCTCGAACGCAGCAAGAGCGAGCAACTGCGTGGCGCCGTGCTGCTGATCGATCTGGATCACTTCAAGCACATCAACGAAAGCCTTGGCCACAACGTCGGCGACCTGCTGCTCAAGAGCGTCGGCGAGCGATTGCAGCAGGACCTTCCCGGCGGCTGCACCCTGGCCCGCCTGGGTGGCGACGAATTCGGCCTGCTCAGCGAAACCTGTGCCGGCGCGCCCCAGGCCGCCGAGCTGGCGCAGAACCTGCTGCGCTGTCTGGAGGCGCCCTTTCGCCTCGATGAGCACGAGTTGTATATCGGCGCCAGCATCGGCATCAGCCTGTTTCCGGATGATGCCGACAGCGTCGAGCAGGTGCTGCGCAACGCCGACTCGGCCCTGTTCAAGGCCAAGAGCAGCGGGCGCGAGGGCTATGCCTTCTACGTGCAGGAACTGACCGATTACGCCCGTCAGCGCGTGGAGCTGGCCAGCAGCCTGCGCCACGCCCTGGACAATCATGAGCTACGGGTGTTCTACCAGCCGCTGCACGACTTGGAGAACGGCAACCCGGTCGGCATGGAAGCGCTGGTGCGCTGGCAGCATCCGCAGCGCGGCCTGATTCCCCCAGCGGAGTTCATCCCGATCGCCGAAGACAACGGCATGATCGGCCCCATCGATGCCTGGGTGCTGGAGCAGGCCTGTGGCCAGATGATGCGCTGGAATGCCGAAGGCTCTGCCCTGCGCTTCGTCGCGGTGAACGTCTCCAGCCGCCTGTTCAGCCGCGGCGAGCTTGATCTGAAGGTGGCCCAGGTCCTGGCGGAAACCGGCCTGTCGCCGCAGCAGCTGGAACTGGAGGTGACCGAGAGCGCGATCATGGAAGATCCCGATGCCGCCCTCTCCCTGCTGACCCGCCTGCGCGCCCTGGGCGTGCGCCTGGCCATCGACGACTTCGGTACCGGTTACAGCTCCCTGGCGCGCCTCAAGCGTCTGCCGGTGGACAAGCTCAAGCTCGACCAGAGCTTCGTGCGCGGCCTGCCGGACGACATCGAGGACGCCGCCATCGCTCGCGCCGTGATCGCGCTGGGCCATAGCCTGGGCCTGTACGTACTGGCCGAAGGCATCGAGTCGCCGGCTCAGGTGGACTTCCTGCGCGCCCTCGGCTGCGATTATGGCCAGGGCTATCACTTCGGCCGTCCCGCACCGGTAACCGCGAACCATGGCGGCACGCCGATGGCGACCGTGGCACAGGCCAGCCAGACCGATACGAGGAGCTGAGCATGCGCGTACTGATTCTCGAGGACGACCCCTGGATCGCCGACCTGCTCAAGCAGATCGTGCTCAGCCTGCGCCCTGCCGCCCGCATCGACTGTCAGGCGCGGGTGAGCGACGCCATCTCGGCCTGGCAACGCGAACCCGCCCAGCTGGTGATCGCCGACTGGAACCTGCCGGACGGCAGCGGCACCCTGCTGCTGCAGGCGGTGCGCAGCCAGGATCGCCAGGTGGCCCTGGTGATGGTCACCGCGCGCGCCGACCGCGACAGCGTGCTGGAGGTACGCCCGCTGGGCATCAGCGCCTTCATCACCAAGCCCTTCCAGGTGCCCAAGGTGCTGGACTGCCTGCGCCGCCTGTTACCCGAGGATGATGAGCCGGCCGTGGCCATCGTCAGCGATCAGGATTTTTCTCACCACCTCGCCGCCTTGCCAGACGAGGAAATCGATCTGCCGCTGCGCGACGAACTCTGTCAGCAGCTGCGCGAGGCGAGCGAAGCCCCTGCCACCCTGCAGCAACTCGACGAGCACTGGCAGCAGGACCCGGCAGTGCAGGCCCGGCTGATCGCAGCGGCCAACAGCAGCCTCTACAACAGTGCCGGGCAGCCCTGCATCAGCCTGGCTGATGCGGTCAAGCGCCTGGGCGCCGCCACCGCGCTGAATTTGATCCAGGGGCTGGCGCTGCGCCCGGTGGCCAGCCTGCAGGACGCCGATCTGAAGGCGCTGGCGCAGGGGCTCCTGGAGACCCAGCTGAACTTGCGACAGCGGGTCGGCGACCTGGCCAAAGCCTGTCAGCTGGACCCCGCGCCGCTGCAGAGTGCCGCCCTGCTGCAGGGCATGGGCGAGCTGGCCGTGCTGCAGCAGGCGCAGCTCTGGCGCAACCGCGCGCTGCCCCTGAGCGACGCTCAGCTGCAGCAGGCCCTGCGACAACACAGCAGCGAGCTGGCCAACCGGCTCAAGGCCCACTGGCGCCTGCCCATTCCGCTGCGCGAGCTGATTGGCGCCTGCTATGGCCTGGCGCCGGGCAACACCCGCCGCGAACCTATTCTCATGCGTCTGGCCAGCGCCGAACTGCACAGCGCCGAGAGCCAGGAAGTGCAACGCCTGCGCCGTCTGGCCGGGCTGACCTGAGGCGCGAC
Organism: Pseudomonas sp. GD04158; assembly: GCF_029834875.1. Classification (NCBI taxonomy): domain Bacteria; kingdom Pseudomonadati; phylum Pseudomonadota; class Gammaproteobacteria; order Pseudomonadales; family Pseudomonadaceae; genus Pseudomonas; species Pseudomonas sp. GD04158. The sequence continues at coordinate 17,845 of NZ_JAODYT010000028.1, forward strand.
GCATGACTCCGAGGCTGAGCCACCGCTGGTTTGGGCAATGGCTGTTCAGCCGCTGGGACGCCGGCCGCCGGGACGCCGGTCGCTGGATAGTCATTGGCGGCAGTCTGTGCCTGGCCCTGTTCTTCGCCTTTCTGGGACGCCAGGCGCTCAACGAGCGCGAAGCCCTCTGGCAACTGCAGATGGGCAAGCAGGCGGACATTCAGCGCATGGCCCTGAACAGCACCCAGCACGGGCTGCAGGAGCGCACGCAGCTACTCGCCGAAACCATTGCCGCCGACGCCTGGGTCACCGAACTGGTGCGCCAGGCCCACGCCCTGCCGGCGAGCGACCTGGAAGGTCTGGCCAGCATTCGCAGCCAGCTTTACACCCGCCTGGCGCCACGCTGGCGCAACCTGCAGGCGCACCAGCCGTTTCGCCTGTACGTGCATCTGGCGCCGGACATCAAGGTGCTGCTGCGGGTACACGAGCCCGAACACTTCGGCGACTTGCAGATCGGCTGGCGCCCCATGGTGCAGGAAGCGCTGCGCAGCGCCAGCAGCCAGGCCGGCCTGGGCCTGACCCGCGGCAGCATCGGCATGCGCGCCATTGCCCCTTTGTTGGCCGAAGGCAAGCATGGCGCCGAGCAGGTCGGAGCCATCGAGGTGGCCATGGGCGTGCTGGAGAACCTTGCCCAGCTGGACCGCGAGTTCAACAGCGGGGTGGCCCTGCTGCTGCGCGAAGATCTCCTGCTGGGCTCGGGCAGCGGCGAAGAGTTGCGCGGCCTGGCCAGTGATGCCCAGCGCTGGCAGCTGATGGACTACTCGCGGCAGCAGGTGCTGGCCTGGCAAGAGCAACGGCGGCTGCCCGCGCCCGAGGAGGGCGACAGCGTACGCCTGCTGGACGACGGCGAGCGCCACTACCTGGTCAATCAGGTGGCGCTCAGCAGCTACCGCCAGGCTCACCAGCGGAGCGACGAGCCGCTGGCGGTGGCCCTGATCTGGCATGACATCAGCGACCAGTACAACGTGCACCGGCGCGACAAGCGCTGGCTGGTGATCAAGTGGCTGCTCGCCTGGTGCGGTGCCGAGGCCCTGCTGCTGGGCCTGTTGCGCAGCACCCAGCGCAGCACCCAGCGCCTGATGCAGCGCCAGCAGGCCGCGCTGCGTGCGCTCAACGAGATCGCCGCGCTACCCAGCCTGAGCCGCACCGAGCAACTGCGCCAGGCACTGCGTCTGGGCGCCGAGCATTTCGGCATGCCGCTGGGCATCATCAGCCGCATCGAAGGCGAGCGATACCAGGTAGTGGTGCAGGTCTCCCCCGACGGCGCGCTGAGCGATGGCCAGCAATTCGAGCTGGGTGATACCTACTGCAGCCTGGCGCTGCAGCAGGACGAGGCACTGGCCATCACCCACATGGCCGACTCGCCGCATCGACGCCATCCCTGCTATCGCCAGTTCGCCCTGGAAAGCTACATCGGCACCGCCGTGCGCGTGGCCGGCAAACCCTTCGGCACCCTGGCCTTCGCCAACCCGGAGCCACGCAGGCGGCCGTTCGACGCCGCTGACCGCGACTTTCTCGGTCTGTTCGCCCGCTGGGTCGGCGCCATTCTGGAGCGCCAGCAGCAGGAACGCGCCGTACGCGCGGCACGCGCCTACCTGCAGGCGGTACTGGACTCGGCCACCGGGGTGTCGATCATCGCCACCGACACAAGCGGCACCATCAGCCTGTTCAATTCCGGCGCCGAACGCCTGCTGGGCTACGGCGCCGCAGAGATGATCGGGCGCCAGACGCCGGCGATCATCCACCTTGAGGAAGAAGTCCAGGCCCGTGCCGTCGAGCTGAGCGAGGCCAGCGGCCACGCGGTGGAGGGCTTCGAAGTCTTCGTGCACAACGCCCGCGGCGGCGAGCCGGAAACCCGCCAGTGGACCTACCGCCACAAGGACGGCGGCCTGCGCCAGGTCAACCTCACCGTCAGTGCCATATTCGACGAGAACGGTCAGATCACCGGCTTTCTCGGTATCGCCAGCGACATCAGCGAGCTGCTGCAGACCACCCGCGCGTTGCAGAAGAGCGAAAGCCGCTTCCGCGGCCTGGTGGCCAACCTGCCCGGCGTGGTGTACCGCTGCGCCAACGATAGCCAATGGAGCATGCGCTACGTCAGCGACGAGATCCGCAACCTCTGCGGCTACCCAGCCAGCGACTTCATCGACAACCGCGTACGCAGCTTTTCCAGCATCGTTCATCCCGACGACCTGGCCATTACCTTCCGTGCCGGCGAGGCCATCGAGCGCCAGGAGAGCTTCGAGCTCACCTACCGCCTGCGCCATGCCGTCGGTCATAACGTCTGGGTGCGCGAGAAGGGCCGTGGCGAGTACGACGGCCAGGGCCATCTGCTGTGGGTCGACGGCTTCATCTGGGACATCAGCGAACGCCAGGCCATGGAGGACGAGCTGCGGCTGAGCCAGCAGCGCTTTCTCAACGCCTTCAACACCGCGCCCCAGGGCATGGCACTGGTCGGCCCGGACGGCCGCTGGCTGGAAGCCAACGACGAGCTGTGCCGCATGCTCGGCTACAGCCGCGAAGAGCTGCTGGCCTGCACCTACCAGCAGGTCACCCATCCCGATGACCTGGATGCCGACCGACAGAACATGGAGGACCTGCTGGCCGGACGGATCAACGCCTACCAGATGGAGAAGCGCTACCTGGACAAGCAGGGGCGCATCCTGTGGGTCCTGCTCAGCGTGTCGCTGGTACGCGACAGCGAGGGGCGCCCGGTGCATTTCGTCTCGCAGATCCAGGACTTCAGCGACCGCGTCGCCGCCGAACGCGCGGTACGCGAGCGCGAACACTACCTCAGCACCCTGCTCGACAACGTGCTCGACGCCATCGTCACCATCGACGAACAGGGCCGTATCGAGACCTTCAACCACGCCGCCGAAGCCATATTCGGCTACCGCCAGAGCGAGGTGGCCGGACACAACGTGCGCCTGCTGATGCCGGAGCCCTACCGCAGCGCCCATGACGGCTACATCCAGCGTTACCTGCGCACTGGCGAGGCCTGGGTCATAGGGCAGGCGCGCGAGCTCGAGGGCATGCGCCAGAACGGCGAGCGCTTCGCCATGGAGCTGGCCGTGTCGCAGATCAGCCACCAGGGCCAGCGGCGCTTCATCGCGGTGATTCGCGACATCGCCGAGCGCAAGCGCATCGAACTGATGAAGAACGAGTTCGTCTCCACCGTCAGCCACGAGCTACGCACCCCGCTCACCGCCATCGCCGGCTCGCTCGGTCTGATCAATGGCGGCGCCCTCGGTGCCGTTCCCGACAACATGCGGCAGATGCTGGCCATCGCCCACAGCAACAGCCAGCGCCTCAGCGCGCTGATCAACGACCTGCTGGACATGGACAAGCTGGTGGCCGGCAAGATGCATTTCGACCTGCAGGCGCGGACACTGCAACCGCTGCTGGAACAGGCGCTGCTGCACAATCAGCCCTATGCCGAGCAGCATCAGGTCGAGCTGCGCCTGCAGGTCGAGGACGATGCCCAGGTGCGGGTCGACGCCCAGCGCCTGGCGCAGGTGATGGCCAACCTGCTGTCCAATGCCGCCAAGTTCTCGCCGCCGGGCGCCTGCGTCGACGTGCGCCTGCAGCATGGCGGCGAGGTACTGCGCGTCAGCGTGACGGACAGCGGCCCCGGCATACCGGAAGCGTTCAAGCCGCGCATCTTCAGCAAGTTTTCCCAGGCCGACTCCGGCGACACCCGGCAACAGGGCGGCACCGGCCTGGGTCTGGCGATCTGCAAGGAAATCATCGAGCGCATGGGCGGACACATCGGTTTCGACTCCTCGCCCGGTCAAGGTGCTACCTTCTGGTTCGAACTACCGATCACAGGGAGTGCGTGATGAGCCAAGCCCCCATCCCCAGCAACGAACAGCAACGCCTGGCAGCCCTGCACGCCCTGGAACTGCTCGACACCCCGGCCGAGGCGATGTTCGATCACATCACCGCACTGGCTGCGCAAATCTGCGAAACGCCCATTGCCCTGATCTCGCTGGTCGATGCCCAACGCCAGTGGTTCAAGAGCCGGGTCGGCCTGGATGCCGAGCAGACCGCCCGCGAGCTGGCCTTCTGCGCCCACGCCGTGCATGCCGATGCCCTGCTGGAAGTGGGCAACGCCCTGGATGACGCACGTTTTCGCGACAATCCGCTGGTCACCTCCGACCCCAGCATCCGCTTCTATGCCGGCATGCCGCTGCACGATGGCCAGGGCCTGGCCCTGGGCACCCTGTGCGTGATCGACCGCCGTCCACGCCAGCTCGACGAGCACCAGCGCCAGCAACTGCGACACCTGGCCCAGCTCACCGGCGAGCTGTTCGAACTGCGCCTGCAGGCGCGCCGCCAGGCCGAGCAGAGCGCCATGCATCAGGCCATGCTGGACAACGCCGGCAGCGCGGTGCTGGTGCTCGACCCGCAGGGCCGGGTTCAGCGCAGCAATCCCGAGGCCCGGCAGTTGCTGGGCTATTCGGCCGAGGCGCTGAACGAACAGCACCTGCCGCAACTGCTGGAGGAACCCGGCCAGTTCGAGCGCCTGTGCCTGGCCTGCGCCAAGGGCCCGCAGAGCGCCGAGGGACGGTTGCGCCCGCGCCACGGGCAGAGCCTGCCGGTGCGCCTGAATCTCTCGCCGATCCGCGCCGAGGGCCAGGCACTGCAGGGCTACCTGCTGGTGGCCAACGACCTCAGCCAGCGCGACGAGGCCCGCCAGCGCCTGCAGCGCATCGCCGCACAACTGCCGGGCATGGTCTACCAGTACCTGTTGCGCGCCGACGGCAGCAGCTGCTTCCCCTATTCCAGCGCCGGTATCCGCGACATCTACGGCTGCACGCCGGAGGAGGTCTGCCAGGACGCGGCCTCGGCATTCGCCCGCCTGCACCCGGAGGACATCGCGCCAGTACGCGAGGCCATCGCCGACTCGGCGCAGCGCCTGGCCACCTGGCACCAGGAGTACCGCGTGCTGCATCCCGAGCGGGGCTTGATCTGGGTCGAGGGGCGCGCCGCGCCGCAGCGACTGCCAGGCGGCGAAGTTCTCTGGCACGGTTTCATCAGCGATATCAGCGAACGCAAACGCGGCGAGCAGCTGCAGAACGAATTCGTCTCCACCGTCAGCCACGAGCTGCGCACCCCGCTCACCGCCATCGCCGGTTCGCTGGGCCTGATCAACGGCGGCGCCCTCGGCGCGGTACCGGAGAACATGCAGCAGATGCTGGAAATCGCGCAGAGCAACAGCCAGCGCCTGCGCCACCTGATCGACGACCTGCTGGACATGGACAAGCTGGTCGCCGGCAAGATGCGTTTCGATCTGCAGCCGCTGGCCCTGCGCCCCCTGCTGCAGCAGGCGCTGCACGACAACCAGCCGTATGCCGAACGCCAGCAGGTCCGGCTGCAGCTGCTGGCCGGCAGCGACTGCCAGGTACTGGCCGATGCCAAGCGCGTCGAGCAGGTACTGGCCAACCTGCTGGCCAACGCCGCCAAGTTCTCCAGCCCCGGCCAGCCTGTCGAACTGTCCGCCGCACTGCGCGACGGCTGGGTCAGAATCAGCGTGCGCGACCAGGGCCTGGGCATCCCGACCAGCTTCAAGCCGCGCATCTTCAGCAAGTTCGCCCAGGCCGACGCCGGGGACACCCGCCAGCAGGGCGGCACCGGCCTGGGTCTGGCGATCAGCAAGGAGCTGATCGAGCGCATGGGCGGGCGGATCGGCTTCGACTCGCAGGAGGGTCAGGGCAGCACCTTCTGGTTCGAGCTGCCATTGGCCGGGGGGCAGCCATGAGCGACAGCATCACGCTACGCCTGCAACTGCTCGGACAGTTGTTCAGCCGCGCCAATCTGCTGGCCTGGGGCGTGCTGGCGCTGGCGCTGGGCGCGACCCTGCTGGCCTGGGACGGTCTGCGCCAGAGCCAGACCGCGTCCGCCACGCGCCAGCTCGAACTGCTCGCCGACGAAATCAGCGAGGCCATCGTCCAGCGCATGCATGACCAGGAAAGCATTCTGCTGGGAGCCGCCGCAATGCTCGACGCCAGCGAGCACGTCAGCCGCGATGACTGGCGCACCTATGCCCGCCGCCTGAATCTGCAGGAACGCTACCCGGGCATCCAGGGCCTGGGGTTCAGCCAGGTGCTGCCCGCCGAGCAATTGCATGCCTTCGAAACCGAGCTACGCACCGAGGGCTATCCCAACTTCCGCGTGCGCCCGCTGGGCCAGCGCGCGCTGTACAGCGCCATCCGCTTTATCGAGCCGTTCGCCGGGCGCAACCTGGCCGCCTTCGGCTTCGACATGCTGTCCGAGCCAGTGCGCCAGGCGGCCATGCTGAGCGCCGCCCGCAGCGGCCAGAGCCGTCTGTCCGGCCGTGTCACCCTGGTTCAGGAAACCCACGGCAAGGTGCAGCCTGGCCTGCTGCTGTACACCCCGGTGTACCAGCCCGGGCAGCCACTGGACACGCCCGAGCAGCGCCTGGCCGCGCTGCGTGGTTTTGCCTACAGCCCCTACCGCACCCACGATCTGATGCACGGCATCCTCGGTGCGCGCCAACGTGACCTGGAGTTCGCCCTCTACGCCAGCCCCGATACCAGCACCGTCAACCTGCTCTACAGCAGCAGTGACAGCATCCTCGACACGCCGGTCGATACCCAGCGGCAGCTGGACATGTTCGGTCAGCAGTGGCACCTGAACTTCTACTACGCCCCGGGTTTTCTCGACGCTGCCCATCGCGGCGAGGGCTCGCTGCTGGCCCTCGGCATCTGCATCAGCCTGCTGCTGTTCTTCCTGATCAGCAGCCTCAGCCTGCGCCGTGAGCAGGTCCAGCAACTGGCCGAGCGCATCACCGAGCAGCTGCACCGCAGCGAAGAGCGCCTGGCCCTGGCCCTCAAGGGCAGCAACGACGGCTGGTGGGACATCGACGTCCAGGCCGGCAGCTTCTTCGCCTCGGCGCGCGGCTGGCAGATGCTCGGCTACCCCGAGCAGGGCCCGCCCGGCTTTGCCGACGATCCGCTGAGCTGGGAGCAGCTGGTGCACCCGGAAGACCTGCCGGCCACCCGCGCGCAGGTGAAACAGGTGCTGCGCGAAGGCATCAGCAACTTCACCCTGGAATGCCGCCTGCTCTGCGCGGACGGCCAGGTGCTGCCGATCCTGCTGCGTGGCTACATCCAGCGCGACGCCAGCAGCTACCCGCTGCGCATCACCGGTACCGCCATGGACCAGAGCGAGGTCAAGCGCATCGAACGGCTGAAGAGCGAGTTCGTCTCCACCGTCAGTCACGAGCTGCGCACGCCCCTGACCGCCATCGCCGGCTCGCTCGGCCTGATCAACGGCGGCGCCCTCGGCGTGGTGCCGGAAGGCATGCGCCAGATGCTGAGCATCGCCCAGGCCAACAGCCAGCGCCTCAGCCATCTGATCAACGACCTGCTGGACATGGACAAGCTGGAAGCCGGCAAGATGCAGTTCGATCTGCAGCCCTGCGAACTCGCCGGCCAGCTCGAGGAGGCGCTGGCCAGCAACCAGACCTACGCCGCCCAGCGCCAGGTGCAGCTGCGCCTGCTCGACTGCCCGCCGGTGCGCGTACGGGTCGATAACATGCGCCTGCAACAGGTGCTGGCCAACTTCATTTCCAATGCCGTGAAGTACTCGCCACCGGCCGGTGAAGTGCTGCTGCGCGCCGAGCGCCGTGGCACCCGCGTGCGAGTCGAGGTCAGCGACCAGGGTTCGGGCATCGCCGCCGCCTTCCGTGATCGCATCTTCGCCAAGTTCTCCCAGGCCGACGCCAGCGACAGCCGCGAGAAAGGCGGCACCGGCCTGGGCCTGGCGATCAGCAAGGAACTGATCGAGCGCATGGGCGGGCAGATCGGCTTCGACTCGGTGGTCGGTCAGGGCAGCACCTTCTGGTTCGAGCTGCCGCTTCTGCTCGAGGCCGGCCGCAGCGAGCCGGGCGATGGCCGCCCCAGCCTGCTGGTGGTGGAGGACGAGCCGGACATCGCCGCCCTGCTGCGCCAGTTGCTCGAAGATGCCGGCTACCGTGTGCGCCTGGCCCACAGCCTGGCCGAGGCGCGCGCCCGCCTGCACGAGGAAACGCCGGCGGCCATAAGCCTGGACCTGCGTCTGCCGGACGGCGACGGCCTGCAGCTGGTGCAGGAACTGCGCGCCGACGAGCGCTACCGCGACCTGCCGATTCTGGTGGTATCGGCCGCCTGCGAGGAAGGTCGCCTGGCGCTCGAGGGTGTGCCGGCACTGGACTGGCTGAGCAAGCCGATTGATCCCCAGCGCCTGCTCGGCAGTCTCGCCCAGGCCCTGCAACACCTGCCGCACAGCCCGCGCGTGCTGCATGTCGAAGACGACCACGACCTGCGTCTGGTCGTCGCCGAACAGGGGCGCGAGCTGGCCGAGTTCGTCCCCGCCGAGAGCCTGGCCGAAGCGCGTCGCCTGCTCGCCGAACAGCGCTTCGATCTGGTCCTGCTCGACCTCGGCCTGCCCGACGGCAACGGTCTGGAACTGGTCGACGAACTGCAGCGCCAGCGCCCGCGTCTACCGGTGGCGGTGCTCTCGGCCAGCGAGCTGGACGGCCGCCAACTCGCCGGCGTGAGCGCCGCGCTGGCCAAATCACGCAATGATGGGCAACACTTCCTGCACACGCTCACCCGCCTGCTACCTGCCAAGGAGACCGGCCATGACTGACCTCAAGCGTATCCTCCACGTCGAGGATGACCCTTCGATCCAGGCCGTGGCCAAGGTTGCCCTCGAAGCCGTTGGCGGATTCCAGGTACTGAGCTGCTCGAGCGGCCAGGAAGCGCTCGATCAGGTGCAGGGCTTCGCTCCCGATTTCATCCTGCTCGACGTGATGATGCCGGGCATGGATGGCCCCCAGACCCTGGAGAAGCTGCGCGAGCTGATCGACATCGACGAGGTGCCGGTGGCCTTCATGACCGCCAAGGTGCAGCCCGGCGAAGTCGCCCACTACCGCAGCCTGGGCGCGCTCGACGTGATCGTGAAGCCGTTCGACCCCATGCAGCTAGCCGCCCAGGTCCGGCAGATCTGGAGCCAGCGCCATGGATAAACGCGAAGGCAACGGCATTCCCCAGTCCCTGCAGCAGCATCTGCACCAGCTCGGCGAGCAGTTCGCCGAACGCCTGCGCCAGGAGCTGCCGCAGCTCGCCCAGCAGGCCCAACAGCTGCCGGAGGCGAGCGACGAGCAGCGCCGACAGTTGCTGCGGGCACTGCGCGATCAGTTGCACCGCCTGGCCGGCAGCGCCGGCACCTTCGGCTTCGACACGCTCGGCCAGCAGGCGCGCGAACTGGAGCAGCAGGCCGAGCTGTGGCTGGAACGTCAGTTGCGGCAGCAGCAGGATCTCGACGCCTTCATTGCCGCATTGCAGCAGCTTGGCAGCCAGTCGGCCGGCACGACCAGCCAGGGCGAGCCACAGACAGCGCTGCAGCCGGCGGCCCGTACCGACGTCGATACGCGCCTCATCTACATCCTCGAGGACGAGATCGCCGTCGGCGAAAGCATGCGCCTGACCCTGAGCAACTTCGGCTATCAGGCCGAACACTTCAGCACCATCGCCGCACTCGACGCCGCCCTGCTGCTGCAGCTGCCGGACGCGCTGATCGTCGACGTCAATCTGGCGAGCGAGGACTGCAGCGGCCTGGACTATGCCGCACGCCTGCAGCAGCGTCTGGAAGCGCCCCTGCCGCTGCTGGTGCTGACCGAGCAGAACGACTTCGCCACCCAGTTGCAGGCGGTGCGGGCCGGCGCCCAGGGCTTCTTCGCCAAGCCGGTGGACATTCCCCAGCTGGAAAGCCGGCTGGAGCGCTGCTTCGCCCAGCAGCAGGGCGAGCCCTACCGGGTGCTGATCGTCGACGACGACCTGGACCTGGCCAGCCGCTACAGCCTGGTGTTGCGCGGCGCCGGCATGCTGGTGGAGGTATTGCGCGATCCGGCGCAGATCTTCGAGCACCTGCGCGACTTCAATCCGGAGGTGATGCTGCTCGACGTCAACATGCCGGACTGCACCGGCCCCGAGCTGGCGCAGATCATCCGCTGCAATGACGACTGGCTGCGCATCCCGATCATCTACCTGTCGGCGGAAACCGACATCGCCAAACAGATGAGCGCGCTGATCAAGGCCGGCGACGATTTCGTCACCAAACCGATTTCCGACAACGCCCTGGTCGCCGCGGTGTTCTCCCGCGCGCAGCGCGCCCGCCTGCTGTCCGATGCCCTGTCCCGCGACAGCCTCACCGGCCTGCTCAAGCACGGCGATATCAAGGAGCAGGTGGCCATCGAACTGGAGCGCGCCTTGCGCAGCGGCGCGCGCGCCAGCGTGGTGATGCTGGATATCGATCACTTCAAGCGGGTCAATGACGAACATGGCCATGCCGCCGGCGACAACGTCATCCGCGCCCTGGCCAACCTGCTGCGTCAGCGCCTGCGCCGCGTCGACAGCCTGGGGCGTTACGGCGGCGAGGAGTTTCTCGCCGTGCTGCCGGACTGCACGCCGCAGCAGGCGCGGATGATCCTCGACGAGATTCGCGAGCGCTTCGCCGAGCTGCGCTTCATCGCCGATGGCGGCGAATTCTCCTGCTCCCTCAGCGCCGGCATTGCCGGCACCGACGTGCACAGCAACGCCGAGCAACTGCGCGAGCGCGCCGACAAGGCGTTGTATGCGGCCAAGCATGGCGGCCGCAATCAGGTGCAGATCGCGGACGATTGATTGCGGCAGACCATCGACATCGTCGCAGGAGCCCGCAAGCGGGCGCCTGCATGACGGCGATCAGGCCTCGGCGCGTTGCATCAGCTGGCGCTGACGCCACTCCATGAAGGTTTTCAGGAACAGGGTGAGCAGCGCCATGCACGCCAGCAGGCCGGCAGCGGTGAACGCCGCGGCGGGCTTGTAGTCGTTGTTGAGCTGATCGACCAGCAGCGGCAGGGTCAGGGTCTGGTTGATGATGCTGCCGGACACCACCGATACCGCGCCGAACTCGCCCACCGCCCGCGCATTGGTCACCACCACGCCGTACAGCAGCGCCCACTTGATCTTCGGCAGGGTGATGCGGCGGAAGATCTGCCAGCCGCTGGCGCCCAGGCACATGGCGGCCACTTCCTCGTCCTGGCCCTGGGCCTGCATCACCGGAATCAGGATGCGCGCCACGTAGGGCGCGGTAACGAACACCGTGACCATGACGATGCCCGGCCAGGCGAACATCAGCTGCATGCCGTTATCGTAGAACCAGCGGCCGATGAAGCTCTCCAGGCCGTAGACCACCAGGTAGCAGAGGCCGGCGACCACCGGCGACACCGCGTAGGGAATGTCGATCAGGGTGGTCAGCAGCTTGCGCCCGCGAAAGTCGTAATGGGTCACGCACCAGGCCAGGCAGATGCCGAAGCACAGGTTCAGCGGCACGGTGATCACCGCCACCAGCAGGGTCAGGCCGATGGCGTGGCGCATGTAGTCTTCGTTCAGGTTGCTCCACAGCAGATCGAGACCACCGGCCAGGGCCTTGCTGAAGATCAGCGCCAGCGGCACCAGCAGCACCAGTGCCACCAGCGTCAGACCGAGCGTTACCAGCGCCCATTGGCGCCAACCTTGAGGTTTCTTCATCGACCTTGCCGCTGCCACGCGAAGATGCGGCCCTGCAGCACCTGCAGGGCGAACAGGAGGATCAGCGACGCGAGCAGGATCACCGAAGCGATGGCTGCGGCCGCCGGGTAATTGAATTCCTGCAGACGGACGAAAATCATCAGCGAGCTGACCTCCGTCTGGAAGGGGATGTTGCCGGCGATCATGATCACCGCGCCGAACTCGCCGAGGCTGCGGATGAAGGCCTGCGAACCACCGGTGACCAGCGCCGGGGTCAGGGTCGGCAGCACCACGTGGCGGAAGATCTGCAGGCGACTGGCGCCGAGGGTGCGCGCGGCCTCCTCGTATTCCGCGCCGAGATCCTGCAACACCGGCTGCACGGTACGCACCACGAACGGCAGGCTGGTGAAGACCATGGCCACGATGATGCCGGCGTAGGCGTAGGCCACCTTGAAGCCCAGCCACTGACCGATCCAGCCATTGGGCACCAGCAACGCCGCCAGGGTCAGGCCGGCCACCGAAGTCGGCAGAGCGAACGGCAGGTCGACCAGCGCATCGACGATGCGCCGACCGGGAAAGTCGTAGCGGGTGATGATCCAGGCCAGCAACAGGCCGATCAACAGAACCGCCAGGGTCGAGTAGAGCGCCGCCGAGACGGTCACCTTGTAGCTCTGCACCACACGCGGATCGCTGATGGCGAACCAGTACTGCGCCCAGGTCATGTCGCTGACGTACAGCAGCAGCGCCGATAACGGCAGCAGGATCACCAGCGACAGGTACAGCACGCTGACGCCGAAGCTCAGGCCGAAACCTGGCAGCAGCGGGGTCTGCAGGAAGAACAGCGTCGGTTTACTCACGAAAGAAGCTCGGCTCTACAAATGCAGTTGGCCGCCAATAAGGCGGCCAACGGACCAATACCAGGCTTGCCCGGTGTCACAACACGGATCAAATGCCGACATGGGGTCGGGTGCTTTGCGCTAGGGTCGCTGCGCGCACCGTGAAGGCTACGGTGCGTACCTGGTGCGCAAGGCGCACCCTACGAAAGCAGTCCGACCGACAGCTGATCTGTGGCGTAACACCAAGGCGGGCTACACCCGCCTTGCGTCCCGGTCAGCGACCGGCAGCCAGAAGCTGGTCGAGGATACCACCGTTGTCGAAGTGCTTGGCGGTGATCTCGTCCCAGCTGCCCAGCAGCTTGGTCGGGTTGATCAGACGCACCGGCGCGAACTGCGCCTTGGTCGCCTCGACCACTTCCGGGTGGTGCACGCGGTAGTTGTAACGGGTCAGCAGCTGCTGGATGTCCTTGCTGTACTGGAAGTCGAGGAAGGCCTTGGCCTGCTCGCGGGTGCCGCGCTCGTCGGCCACCTTGTCGACGATGGCCACCGGGAACTCGGCCAGCACGCTGACTTCCGGCACCACGATTTCCAGGTTGGCGGACTTGAACTCGTCACCCTTGGCGATGTTGATCACTTCCGACTCGAAGGTCAGCAGCACGTCGCCCTGACCGTTCTGGGCGAAGGCCACGGTGGCGCCACGGCCGCCGGTGGGGAAGTTCTCGACGTTCTTCAGCAGCTTGCCGACGAAGGCCTTGATCTTCTCCTCGTCGCCGTTGAACTTCTCGTTGGCGAACAGCCAGGCGCCCAGGTAGCTGTAGCGGGCGTTGCCGGAGGTTTTCGGGTTGGGGAACACCAGCTTCACGTCATCGCGAATCAGGTCGTCCCAGCTCTTGATGTTCTTCGGGTTGCCTTCGCGCACCAGGAAGGCGGTGGTGCTGTAGTACGGCGAGCTGTTGTTGGGGAACTGCTGGGCCCAGTCCTCGCGCAGCAGCTTGCGCTTGGCCAGGATGTCCACGTCGGTCACCTGGTTGAAGGTGACCACGTCGACCTTCTTGCCCTGAATGATGTCCTGCGCCTGGCGCGAGGTGCCGGCGAAGGACTGGATGATCTTCACTTCCTTGCCGCTCTGCTGCTTCCAGTGCTCGACGAACAGCGGGTTGATCTCGCCGAACAGTTCGCGGGCGATGTCGTAGGAGGCGTTGTGGAATGGGGTATCGGCGGCGGCATGGCTCAGCGAGCCAGTCAGCAGGGTGGCGCTGGCCACGGTGGCCAGAACGATCTTCTTCAGCATCTGAGGCTTCCTTATCGACGGAGGGCCTGCACGCAGGCGTTTTGATGGCTCGATTCTGCAGAAAAGATATATAGCCGAAAAATATCTTTTTCTTATCTGTTTATAACTGAACCTGCAGAAAAGGCTCGGCCGTATGGGTCGGCAAGGATAAGGCATGTCGCCGCACAGGCGAAGGGAAAGGCGCCCTGCCCCGATCAGGCCGACCGGGGCGGCGCGAGGGGATCAGAGCTTGGCGATGGACACCTCGGTGGATTTGACGAAGGCGATCACTTCGCTGCCGACCTGCAGTTCCAGCTCGCGCACGGAACGGGTGGTGATCACCGAGGTGACGATGCCGGCGGCGGTCTGCACGTCGATTTCCGAGAGCACGTCGCCGATAACGATCTCCTTGATGCTGCCCTTGAACTGGTTACGCACGTTGATGGCTTTTATGGTCATGGTGTTTCTCCTGATGGTCCACTGATGTAGCCCGGATGCAATCCGGGGAAATTGCATAACCGCACCCGGATGGCATCCGGGCTACGGCCTCACAGCGCCCAACGCAATTGCGTGGGCAGGGGTGATACGGGGTCGGGCGGCGTCGGCAGCTCCGGCTGCGCCAGCACCCGGTCGAGCACGCGCGCTTCCAGCGCCGCCAGCAGCGGCGAGCCATGCGGACGCGGACGAATCAGTTGCACATCGAGGTCGAGGCCGATCTGGCCGTGCTCGATGAGGATCACCCGGTCCGCCACGGCCACCGCCTCGGCGACGTCGTGAGTGACCAGCAGCACGGTGAAACCATGCTGCTGCCACAGGCGCTCGATCAGTTGCTGCATCTCGATCCGCGTCAGCGCATCCAGCGCGCCCAGCGGTTCGTCGAGCAGCAGCAGGCGCGGCCGATGGATCAGCGCGCGGGCCAGGGCCACGCGCTGCTTCTGCCCGCCGGACAGCGCCGCCGGCCACTCACCTGCGCGGTCCGCCAGGCCGACCGCGGCCAGCGCTTCCTCAGCCTGCTGGCGCCAGTTGCCGGAAAGGCCCAGGCCGACGTTGTCGATCACCCGCTTCCAGGGCAGCAGGCGCGCATCCTGGAACATCAGGCGAATGTCCTCGCGCACCGCGTTGAGCGAGCCGCTGCCGGCCAGCAACTGGCCGCCGCTGGGCTGATCCAGCCCGGCCAGCAGGCGCAGCAGCGTGCTCTTGCCGCAGCCGCTGCGGCCGACCACGGCGACGAACTGGCCAGCCGGGATATGCAGGTCGATGCCCTTGAGCACCCGACGCTCACCGAAGGATTTCTCGATCCTCTCGATTACCAGGGGGATGCCCTGGCGGATGCTGTGCAGTGCAGTCATTGGCCACCTGCCTTGGCCTGGTAGGCCGGGTGCCAGCGCAGCCACACACGCTCCAGGCCCCTGGCCGCGACGTCCGCCAGCTTGCCGAGCAGCGCATAGAGCAGGATCGCCAGCACCACCACGTCGGTCTGCAGGAACTCGCGGG
The DNA here is from genome assembly GCF_029834875.1 of Pseudomonas sp. GD04158. Lineage (NCBI taxonomy): Bacteria > Pseudomonadati > Pseudomonadota > Gammaproteobacteria > Pseudomonadales > Pseudomonadaceae > Pseudomonas > Pseudomonas sp. GD04158. The sequence goes on from NZ_JAODYT010000028.1 coordinate 33,042, forward strand.
CGTTCATCGCCAGGTAGCCGATGCCGCTGCTGGCGGAGATGGTCTCGGCGGCGATCAGGGTCAGCCACATGAAACCCAGGGCGAATCGCACGCCGACCAGGATCGACGGCAGCGCACCGGGCAGGATCACCTGACGGAACAGCGAGAAGCCGGACAGGCCATAGCTGCGCGCCATCTCCACCAGCGCCGGGTCGACGTTGCGGATGCCGTGGTAGGTATTGAGGTAGATGGGGAACAGGGTGCCGAGCGCGACCAGGAACACCTTGGCCGCCTCGTCGATGCCGAACCAGAGGATCACCAGCGGGATCAGCGCCAGATGCGGCACGTTGCGGATCATCTGCACCGAGCTGTCGAGAAAGCGCTCGCCCCATTTCGACAGGCCGGTGATAAAGCCCAGCAGCAGGCCGATACCGCCGCCGATGGCGAAGCCGATGCCGGCGCGCTGGCCGCTGATCGCCAGGTGCTGCCAGATTTCCCCGGAGGCCAGCAGCGCCCAGCCGGCGGCCAGCACCGCACTGGGCGCCGGCAGAATGCGACTGGACAGCCAGCCACTGGCCACCGCCAGCTGCCAGGCGGCCAGCAGCCCCAGCGGCAAGGCCCAGGGCGCAGCGCGCAGGGCCAGTTTGTTAAGGGTCGTGTTGCTCATGGTTGCCTCGAAAACCTTGTAGCGTCTGTATTCCCCGGATTGCATCCGGGCTACTGGCTGAGAAAGCCCCTCTCCCCCCAGCCTCCCCCATCAATGGGAGAGCCTGAGCATCGATCCGTAGGGTGCGCCATGCGCACCAGTGGGACCGCAGGCAATCGCGGTGCGCATGGCGCACCCTACGATCAGGTCCGTAGCCCGGATGCAATCCGGGAAAACCTTCATCCGCGCTTACCTCAACTCGCCGCAGCCGCCTTCGGCAGAATGTCGCTGGAGATCATTTCGCCGAACGGGCTGACATAACCGCGACTCTCCGGGCGCGCAGGCGCGGCCACATCCAGGTGCGGGAAGAGCAGCTCGGCGACGCGGTACGACTCCTCCAGATGCGGGTAGCCGGAAAAGATGAAGGTGTCGATGCCGAGCTCCGCGTACTCCCTGACCCGCGCCGCCACGGTCGGGCCGTCGCCGACCAGGGCGGTGCCGGCGCCGCCGCGCACCAGGCCGACACCGGCCCAGAGGTTCGGCGACACTTCCAGGTTGTCGGTCTTGCCGCCGTGCAGGGCGGCCATGCGCTGCTGGCCGACCGAGTCGAAGCGCGCCAGCGAGGCCTGGGCGCGGTCGATGGTGTCCTGGTCCAGATGGCTGATCAGGCGATCCGCCGCAGCCCAGGCCTCCTCATTGGTCTCGCGCACGATCACGTGCAGGCGAATGCCGAAGCGCACTTCACGCCCCTGCTTGGCCGCCTTTTCACGCACCTGGGCGATCTTCTCGGCCACCGCAGCCGGCGGCTCGCCCCAGGTCAGGTACAGCTCGACCTGCTCGGCGGCCAGGTCCTGCGCCGCGTCGGAGGAGCCACCGAAATACAGCGGCGGACGCGGCTGCTGGATCGGCGGATAGAGCAGCTTGGCGCCCTTCACCTGGATGTGCTTGCCGTCGTAGTCGACGGTTTCGCCTTCCAGCACGCGGCGCCAGATACGGGTGAATTCGACCGACGCCTCGTAGCGTTCGGCATGCGACAGGTGCAGACCGTCGCCGGCCAGCTCGTCCGGATCGCCGCCGGTCACCAGGTTGAACAGCGCACGGCCGTTGGACAGGCGATCCAGGGTCGCCGCCTGGCGCGCAGCCACGGTCGGCGAAATGATCCCCGGGCGCAGCGCGACGAGAAACTTCAGGTTCTGCGTCACCGGGATCAGCGAGGCCGCCACCAGCCAGGAGTCCTCGCAGGAACGCCCGGTGGGAATCAGCACGCCGCTGTAACCGAGGCGGTCGGCGGCCTGGGCTATCTGCGCCAGGTAGCCGTGGTCGACGGCGCGGGCGCCTTCGGCGGTGCCCAGGTACTTGCCATCGCCATGGGTAGGCAGGAACCAGAAGATATTGAGGCTCATGGAGTGGTCTCCTTTTGCGAAAGCGTTGACGTAGCCCGGATGCAATCCGGGAATACCGTGCAGCTGTCCCGGATCGCATCCGGGCTACGGGTTACTGGGCCTGGGCAACCTTGGCCGGCTGCCGCCAGATCACCTCGGTAATGCTCAGGCGCTTGGGGATCAGCTTCAGATCGCTGAAGGTGTCGGCGATCTTCTGCTGCGCACTCACCACGTCGGCGGTGATCAGCTGCGCGCCGTAGCTCTGCCGCTGCACCGCGGTACGGGTGATCTCGGGAGACAGACCCAGCAGCGGCGCAACCTGGGCGGTGGCTTCGTCGACGTTGGCGCGAGTCCACTCGCCGGTCTTGCGAATCTCGTCCACCAGGGCGACCACTACCTCGGGGTGCTTTTCGGCGAAGGGACGCGCGGCCAGGTAGAACTGGTGGTTGCTCACCAGGCCCTGGCCGTCGCGCAGGGTACGGGCCTGCAGCTGCTGTTCGGCGGCCGCCTGGAAGGGGTCCCAGATCACCCAGGCGTCGACGCTGCCACGCTCGAACGCGGCGCGGGCATCGGCAGGCGGCAGGTACACGGGGGTGATATCGCTGATGCTCAGGCCGGCTTCCTCCAACGCGCGCACCAGCAGGTAATGCACGTTGGAGCCCTTGTTCAGGGCGACCTTCTTGCCCTTGAGTTCGGCCACCGTTTCGATCGGCGAATCCTTGGGCAGCAGAATCGCCTCGCTGAGCGGCGCCGGCGGCTCGAAGGCCACGTAGAGCAGATCGGCGCCGGCTGCCTGGGCGAATACCGGCGGCGTCTCGCCCGTGGTGCCGAAGTCGATGGAGCCCACGTTGAGCCCTTCGAGCAGCTGCGGGCCCGCCGGGAACTCGGTCCACTGCACCTTGACGCCCTGTTCGGCCAGGCGTTTTTCCAGCGCACCGCTGGATTTGAGCAGCACCAGGGTGCCGTACTTCTGATAGCCGATCCGCAACACGCTTTCGTTATCAGAAGCGGCCTGTGCTTGAGTGATGGCGCCGAAGGAAATGGCCGCGGCAAACAGGGCGACCAGACTCCGACGCAAAGTGTTGGCGCCCATGGCGACCTCCTTTGCAAGTTGAGTGTGGGCCTGCTTGCCCGTTGGCGGGCGAGTAAGGCGGGGTGTTACGGGTGGTTCAGATGCTCCAGCGGGCGTTCACCAGCCGGTCGTTCAATACGTTCGGGTCGATCGGTTGCGGCCGCCGCGCCAGGGCGGCGGTCAGTTGTTCCAGTGCCTCGTCGAGGCGCTCGCGCAGCTCGTCGTCGATCTGCGCAGGCCTGTCCCCTTCCGGGTAGGCGATCTGCTTGTCCACGGCGAACACGCCGCTGAGCATCTCCTGCGCCTTCAGCGCAGCCAGCACCGGCTTGAGGGCGTAGTCCACCGCCAACAGGTGCGCCGGGCTGCCACCACTGGCCAGCGGCAGCACCACCTTGTGCGCCAGGGCGCGCTCGGGCAGCAGATCGAGCAGCACCTTCAGCGCGCCGGTGAACGATGCCTTGTACACCGGCGTGCCAACCACCAGGCCATCGGCGCTGGCCACCACGGCCTGCAGCTGGCGGACAGCCGGGCTGTCGAAGCGCGCATGCAGCAGATCCTCGGCGGCAAAATCGCGCACCCGCAGCAGGCTCACTTCCACCTGCTGCGCCTCCAGGCGCTGGCGTACATGGTCCAGCAGCACTTCGGTGCGCGAACGCGCCGCTGGGCTGCCGGTGAGCAATACGACATGCATGGTCAGTCCTTAGCGATTCGGTTGCGGCGTCAGGCGCAGGTAGGGTTTGACCGCGCGGTAGCCCTTGGGGAAGCGCTGGGCGATCTCGGCTTCGTCTTTGAGCGACGGCACGATCACCACCTCTTCACCGTCCTGCCAGTTGGCCGGAGTGGCGACCTTGTAGTTGTCGGTCAGCTGCAGCGAGTCGACCACGCGAAGGATCTCGTGGAAATTGCGCCCGGTGCTGGCTGGATAGGTGATGGTCAGGCGCACCTTCTTGTTCGGGTCGATGACGAACAGCGAACGCACGGTCAGGGTGTCGTTGGCGTTCGGGTGGATCAGGTCGTAGAGGTCGGACACCTTGCGGTCGGCATCGGCGATGATCGGGAAATTGACCGCGGTGTTCTGCGTCTCGTTGATGTCGTCGATCCATTTCAGGTGCGAATCCACCGGGTCGACCGACAGGGCGATGGCCTTGACGCCGCGCTTGGCGAATTCATCCTTCAGCTTGGCGGTGAAGCCCAGCTCGGTGGTGCACACCGGCGTGAAGTCGGCCGGGTGGGAGAAGAGGATGCCCCAGCTGTCACCCAGCCACTCGTGGAAGCGAATGCGGCCTTCGCTGGAATCCTGTTCGAAGTCAGGGGCGATGTCGCCCAGGCGGATGGTCATGAAGATGCTCCTTGGCAGTGGCTTGCGTGGTGCCCACTATGCTCAGGAACGAAACGAAACAAAAAGAATAAATAAAAATTTATTTATAACTTAAAGCTATTTACGCAATACGGATGGAGCCGCCCCATGCCCAATCCCAGCCTGCACAGCATCCCCAGCGTTCAGGCGCCGCTGCACCTTCTGCTGGAAGCCGACCCCAGCACAGAGCTCATCGCCGGCTACCTGCACGACTGCCATTGCGTGGTGGCACGCCTGGGCGAAGCGACCGTCGGCGTCTATCTGCTCAAGGCGCTGGGCGCCGAGACCTGGGAGCTGATGAATATCGCCGTAGCGCCCGAGCATCAGGGCCGGGGCATCGGCGCCCTGCTGCTGCGCCACGCCATCGACCAGGCCCGGCAGCTCGGCGCCAAACGCCTGGAACTGGGCACCGGCAGCTTCGGCCACCAGCTGACCTTCTACCAGCGCGCCGGCTTTCGCGTGGTGGCGGTGGAGCCGGATTACTTCCTCACCCACTACCCCGAGCCCCTGTTCGAGAACGGCCTGCAACACCGCGACCGTCTGCGCCTGGCGCTGACGCTATAGCAGCAGGTGCGCCGCCAGCCCCACCGCGGCGCACCCGACGATGGTCTCGATCACCCCGCGCTTGAACTTGAACAGGGCCAACGCCGCCCCGCTGGCGATCAACGCCGATACCCAGTCAAACGTGCCGGCGAAGCCCTCCGGCCACAACACGTGGTACCCGAAGAACAGCGCCAGGTTGAGGATCACCCCCACCACGGCGGCGGTGATGCCGGTCAGCGGCGCGGTGAACTTCAGCTCGCCATGGGTCGACTCCACCAGCGGCCCGCCGGCGAGGATGAACAAGAACGACGGCAGGAAGGTGAACCAGGTGACCAGGCAGGCTGCCAGCGCGCCACTGGCGAAGGCCGAATCGCCACCGAACACCGGCTGCCCATAGGCGCCAACGAAGGCGACGAAGGCCACCACCATGATCAGCGGCCCCGGTGTGGTCTCGCCCAGGGCCAGACCATCGATCATCTGCGTCGGCGTCAGCCAGCCGTAGTAGCCGACCGCGCCCTGATAGACATAGGGCAGCACCGCATAAGCACCGCCGAAGGTCAGCAACGCCGCCTTGGTGAAGAACCAGCCCATCTGCGTCAGGCTGCCGTCCCAGCCGAACGCCAGGGTCAGCAAGCCCATGGGCAGCAGCCACAGCGCAGCGCCCACCAGCAGGATCAGCGCCAGGCGCGGCAGGCGGAAGCGGGTATGCGCCAGGCGGGTATCGTCCTCGATCAGCGCCGCGCCATAGGACTTGTCCGCCGCACCGTGGCCGCCGCCGACGGCGAAATGCTGCGGCGCCAACTGCCCGCCGATGTAACCGAGCAGCGCCGCACCGAGCACGATCAGCGGGAACGGCAGCTGCAGCACGAAGATGGCCACGAAGGCCGCCGCCGCGATGGCCCACAGCCAGCGATTCTTCAGCGCCCGACCGCCAATGCGCCAGGCCGCCTGCACCACGATGGCGGTCACCGCCGGCTTGATGCCGTAGAAGATCCCGGCCACCAGCGGCACGTCACCGAACACCAGATAGACCCAGGACAGCGCGACTAGAATCAGCAGCGACGGCAGCACGAACAGCACCCCGGCGATCACCCCGCCCCAGGTTCGGTGCATCAGCCAGCCGATATAGGTGGCCAACTGCTGCGCCTCCGGCCCGGGCAGCAACATGCAGTAATTCAGCGCATGCAGAAAGCGCCGCTCGGACAACCAGCGGCGCTTCTCCACCAGCTCCTGATGCATGATCGAAATCTGCCCCGCCGGCCCACCGAAACTGATCAACCCCAGCTTCAACCAGAACCAGAAGGCTTGCAGCAAACTGACCGGGGCGGGACGCTCAGGGGACTCGGACATCGAAGGGCTCCATCGGTGGACAAAATCGACCGGCCACTATAGCCGCATAACGTGACCGCCGCGCGACACCGAACGAAAAATCACCATCCCCACGCAGCCCTTGCCCCACCTGGCCCGGACGAGTTTTCCCGCATCTTATCCACAGCACTTTCCCCAGATTCTGTGCACGACGCCAGGTAACAAGTCTCCGCCTTGCCAGGCGGTTGAAAAATCATCGCAACTTATTGATTCATCGCGATATAGCGTGTGGCGATAACACCAGCAAAGCGTCATTGGGCAAAAACTGAACGGCCTGCCCTGGCCCGCTTGAATGCTAGGCGCGAAGCGCTTTTGCAAAGGTTATCCACAGCGCTGTTAACAGATTCTGTGGGTGGCAAGGGGATACCTCAATCCCTGCCCTTCCAAGCGGATACTGATAGCGATGTAGGCGCAATGGCATTTTGCCCAGCCAGCATGGACAGGCTCGCTATGGATGGACTAGTTTCGAGCGTGAATCTGCTGACGCAGTCGATCAGCAGCTTGGGCTTGCCGTCATCCATGTCGCGTTTCTCCCAGAGTGCTGTCGCGTTTGCCGCGAGCATCTTCAGGCCAGACAAGGATTTGCAGGACGACAAGGAAGGTTATGCGACAGCTGTCGTGGGCAAACGCGACAGCCGTGTCGCCTAATTAATAGTTATGCACCTTCGGAGTAGTACCGTGAAAATCCTGAAGGAACAGACCATCTGCGAATAGAAGAATGTTGCCCCTCAAAAACCAGAGAGCGGGTCAAAACTTGGAATGGCTCTAAGCACCTTGGGACAGCTTCCAATTAACGGACTGAGGCATAAACCAGAGAATGGCACTAATGGCTGGTACATATGGTGCGGCGCCGAGATGTCCGACGCTGACGATTTCTTTTCTCCGTTGCATATAGAGCACATCGACAGCTATCTCCCAGAGGTGGCCGGCTATCTTGATCTACCTGCCGGTTACCGCTTTCAGATTGACGGCAATAATTTCGAAGACGTATGGTTTGATCCCGAGTTGCTTAATGCGTAACAACTGGTTCAAATCGCTCGCTCCGCTCGCTGGGACGGGCTAAAGCCCGCCCCTTAACCAAACGTTAGAGGCAACAATGAGTTTTCGCGGCTACATCCACGAAATCTGGCTATGTCCAAGTGACGATGGGGAGCTACTACCATCTTGTATTCCCTTTGGGCCCGCAGGTAATTCCGCACGCGAGCTAAATGAACCTGGTAGCGTCTGTATCTGGCTATTTTTTGCAAACTCTCATTTTGAAGCCATGCAAATTTACTATCAGTTCAACGAGTTAGGCGAATACACGACGTCAGAGCAACAAGATCATCAGCCATATCCTGAGTCTTGGCACATTGAACAACAGAACTACCTGTGCAGCCTCTAACTAGTGGTTCAAATCGTTCGCTGCGCTCACTGGGACGGGCTAAAGCCCGCCCCTTAACCAAACGTTAGGCTACAAAATGAGTCTCGACATTCACCTTGAAGCCGATGAGCGACTTTCAATAACCACTGTCTCTACGGCATTGAAAGAACTCGGCGCACTGGATAGAAACAGTGATAACCATACGGCCGAAGGAATTTTCGAATCAGGATTATCAGTGAGCGCCGCGTGCGAACTAGATGACCACACGCTATACGCGGAAGACACTAAAGGCATGAATTTCCCTGTAGCAATTCGTTGTTACATACGAATAAAAGGGCCGGAGCCAGAAGGCTACTCTGCGTTTGGTGATCTAGAGCGTTTTGTAAAGCACATTGCAACCAAAACGGATGCTAACTTTGTGGTTTCGTTCCAGTACGAATCAGCGTTATATTGGAAGAATAGCGATGGTTTGCACACCGCCTAACTAGTGGTTCAAAACGCTCGCTTCGCTCACTGGGACGGGCTAAAGCCCGCCCCTTAACCAAACGTTAGAGGCTTTCCATGGCTAGTGTATGGCTTGAGCTATTCAACCCGAAGCAGCACGCGGACTTCATGAGCACCTCTCACGTTGGAGGTGTGTTGCCTGAGAAGAGAAACAACCTTTTACCTAAGAAAGTCCTTTGCGTCGAGGTCTGCTCATTTACATTTCAGTTCTTATCTGAGCCCCAGCTTCAAGAAGCAATCTCATACTTCTCTAAAAAAACACATCCAAGTACTAGAGAATACAATAATGGTCTTGAGCATTATTGGCAAAAATGGTTTGAGCGCCTTCCGCCAGGCTTGGTGAGTACCGGTAAACGACAAAAAGTGTTAGCTGCGTTACAGAAGGCAAAACTTATCGCTGGCAGCCTCTAACAACTGGTTCAAATCGTTCGCTTCGCTCACTGGGACGGGCTAAAGCCCGCCCCTTAACCAAACGTTAGATATTGATATGAATAAGCCTCAAACCGTCTTGAATATCGCAGGCCCTTGGTCTGGAGATGCTACAACTAGCTTAATGGAGCGATGTAAGTCCGCTTGGGATGTGCCCATACCAGAACTATCTGATCTAATGATTGCTACGTTTTTGACGCAAGGTATCGCGATCTCAGAGGTTCTTGCCGAGGCGGAGCGTCGGCTAATTTTCGAGGAACGGGATGATACAGAATTCTTTGATGGACAACTGAAAGAGGCGGTTCAGACTGCGAGGGGCATCTAACAAGGCGCTCAAATCACTCACTTCGTTCGCTGGGACTGGCTAAAGCCAGCCCTTTAGCTTAATCGTTATACACACACGGTAAAAGTTCAGAATGAATAAAATTTCATCTTTTCTGGTTACCTGCATCTCTCTATCGTGGCTATACAGATGCATTTCGGCCGACTGGGAGTTTCTGATACCAGCGGCCATCTTCGCTGCTTGTTCAATTTACTTGTATAAAGGCAACAAAATAGCAACGTGGTGCGCCTTCGCTTTCACCTCATTAAACATTTTGGCCAATAATCTGGTTATTAATATAATTGAGGAAAGGCAACATCCAGCATTCTCCGATAGAGATACCAATTGAACTACAAATATCTACTCCGCAATCTTTGGTTACGTTACTATTTTTGTTAGCTTCTTTTTGGTTTCCTAAATCCAAAAGCGTATAACAAATGGTTCAAATCGCTCGCTCCGCTCGCTGGGACGGGCTAAAGCCCGCCCCTTAACCAAACGTTAGATTTACCGTCGAGCCAGCTATGTGGCGAGTATTAAAATATCTTTCCTGGGCACTAGGCGCACTATTTTCGCTGACAGCAGTTATTCTTTTTCATCTAGCTGGCGGTGGAACTATTGTGCACGAGTATTTCCGGCATGATCCACCAGAAGAGCTGGAATTCTCATTCGGCCTTTGTGAATCGGAACCACGCAAACCCACCCGTCCAGAGGAAATACTTTGGAAGGAAAACACAGCTACGATCAATGTAATCCTGTCGCCGAACTGCGGAACAACTTGGCTGCTTGGTAATTATAAAGTCGAAGAAGGCAGCAAGCTTGTTCTCGGTTACAAAAGCATTGTGCCGTCCATAATCGGATGCGACTGCAACTACCCTGCAACCTATCGAATCAAAGGACTGGAAAATAAAGAGTACGAAATTGAGCTCAGGGAATATGCTTTTATTAACAAAGTACCGTGGCTGATGCAAAAAATTGCCGATATGGATCAAGACATTGTTATAACTGAGGAATTCTGAATGCAATCCATGCGGGCAAAATTCAGTACCGGCAGTTCTATCTTTCAACAGTTCGCCGCGAAAGCCACAGCATCAGGAGAACCATTTCTAACAATTGGTTCAAATCGTTCGCTTCGCTCACTGGGACGGGCTAAAGCCCGCCCCTTAACCAAACGTTAGAGCTAAAAGCATGGAAGCCCCCCTAGACCTATACAACTTTGTCAGATCAAACTTCCCAGAAATTACCGCCAAAGCTGACCGTGAGCACATTCGGCTTTGGGGCGAGCTAGACCCGGGGTTTGCATATTCTTGGTTTGGCAGTTTGGCTAATGCTCTGAATTCAGAAATGTGCAAAGGCACAAATCACGAGAGCCACTCGGAGCTATTCATATTCATCAGTAACAGTCTTGAAAATTGCACAAAAGAAATTTATAACTGCATTGATGTTTCGTTTACTGAAAATTTGTTCTGGCAGGTTCCAAGCAAAAAAGCAGCTCCCTACTGGCACGCCCTGCCTGAACCACTCAAAGAGCTATATTTAGGTTTCCATCGGCGTGCACCGCTCTAACAAATGGTTCAAGCCGCTCGCTTCGCTCACTCGGGACCGGCTAAAGCCGGCCCCTTAACCAAACGTTAGGCTAATCTTAATGTTCTTCGCAAGCCTTGCAGCCATAGTTACGCCTTCGCTCATCATTGCTCTAACTGCTGTAGCGCTTGGCGGGTCGCCCTCAGATGGTTTAATTCCAACATTTATCTTATATGGTCTAATTATTTCTACTGCTCACTTTATCGTAATGGGGCTACCTACTCTAACCCTGCTAAATAAATTCAACCTTCTCAAATTAAAGCATGTGATATCGGCCGGATTCTTAATAGCAATCATCCCAACCGGCATCTATAGATGGCCTTTCCCAGATGGCCAGTTCATCGGGACAATAGAGGCACAAATATATGGATTCAACGTAGTCAAAAATATAAATGGTGCGCCAACCCTGTGGGGCTGGTTAATATATCTAAAAGAGACATTTACTCCCGGAGTACTATTTGGCATTCCAGCAGCATTTGCTTTCTGGTACTTTTATGAAGGTAATACGGCGCGAGAGCCTAACTAGTGGTTCAAATCGTTCGCTGCGCTCACTGGGACGGGCTAAAGCCCGCCCCTTAACCAAACGTTAGGCATCAGAGTCCACTATGCGCGTCGAACAAGAGTCCCCCAATCAGCCGGATGTCATAGCTCTCATCGCAGATCTCGATGCTTATCAAGACTCTCTGTATCCGGCAGAGGCGCGTTATGCGCTCGACCTCGCGTCACTCTCCAAACCCAATGTCCTTTTTGTCGTTGCAAGAGATGAACAACACGCTGCCCTAGGCTGTGGCGCTGTCGTCATGAATGACTTATACGGCGAGGTCAAGCGCATGTATGTGCTACCCGAAGCCAGGGGCAAAGGTATTGCAAAGAAACTCATCGCCACCCTAGAGGCAAGTGCCTACGAGTCAGGCTGCAGAGAGCTCATGCTTGAAACCGGGCCATATCAACCGGAGGCACTGAGGTTCTACACAAATCAAGGCTATACGCGTCGAGGCGCATTCGGCTCATATCCCGAGCATCCGCTCAGCGTCTTTATGGGCAAGTCACTCAGTTCAGCAACCAGCGCAAGTTCTGATGCCTAACAACTGGTTCAAACCGTTCGCTTCGCTCACTGGGACGGGCTAAAGCCCGCCCCTTAACCAAACGTTAGGCAATCCACGGATGATCTTCGGCAACAAGTCAGACTTCGCAATTGAGGCGATGATCGAGCCACATTTAGAACCGCCTTCTGAACCATGGGGCCGGCTATGCATATGGGTATCGGGCACACAAATCGGCGATTTTGATGATCCACACTGCGGCTTATACAATTGCCACGCAAGTTTCCAAGAAATATCTAAAAGACTAGATACACTATCGTAAAAGGGGACGGATATATTTATTGAGCCGCCTCGTTAGCTGAAAATAATGCCCTTTTTCCCGTTTCAGTGCCGCCATATTTCCTACCAAATCTCACAACCAAAGCCCCGGATTACATCCGGGCTACGAAAAGCCGGCGCGTGCGACGCGGGCAAAAAATTCGGGCCTGACGGCCCGAAAAAGTACTCCACCTTGAAGAGTTCGTTTACAGCACGTGCGACTGGTACAGCTCGGTCAGGGCCTCGCCGCGCAGGTAGGCCAGTTCGGCCGAGCGGCGGTCGCGGGGGCGGGTCAGGGGCACGGCCAGTTCGCGTTGCAGGCGGCTTGGTGTGCCGCCAAGGATCAGCACGCGGTCGCTGAGGTAGAAGGCTTCGTCGAGGTCATGAGTGACCAGCAGCACGGCGATCTCGTAGCGGGCGGCCAGCACCACCACCAGATCCTGCAGTTTCATGCGGGTGAAGGCGTCCACCGCGCTGAAGGGCTCGTCGAGCAGCAGTACCTGCGGCTTGCCGTACAGGGCGCGGGCGATGGCCACACGTTGGGCCTGGCCGCCGGAGAGGTGCTTGGGCAGCGCCTCGCCACGCCCGTGCAGGCCGACGTCGCGCAATAGCTGTTCAATCCACTGGTCATCAGCTACCCAGCCATCGGCGAAGCCGACGTTCTGCGCCACGCTCAGCCAAGGCATCAGCCGAGGCTCCTGGAACACCACGCCGATGCCGCTGCCGCGGCCGAAGTTGAGCAGCGGGTTGAGTTCCAGCCCGCCCTGATAATCCTGATCCAGCCCGGCGGCGATGCGCAGCAGAGTGCTCTTGCCGCAGCCGGAGGGGCCGAGCAGGCTGACCACTTCGCCAGCGGCCAGACTCAGGCTGACGTCTTCGAGCACACGTACGTCAGCGAAGGCCTTGTGGATATTCTGCAGTTTCAGCAGCGCACTCATGCTCCGCCCTCCCCACCCTGGAAGCTGTCGCGCCAGCGCAGGGCGCGGGTTTCCCAGGCCTTGAGCAGGCTGTCGCTGAGTTTGCCGAGCAGCGCCAGCAGCAGGATGGCAGCGATCACCAGATCCGGTCGCGAGGTTTCCCGGCCGTCGCTGAGCAGGTAGCCAAGGCCACGGGTGGCGGCGATCAGTTCGGCGGCGACGAGGAACATCCAGCTCAGGCTGAGTGCTCCGCGCAAGCCGGTGAACAGACTCGGCAGCGCGGCCGGCAGAAGGATGCGGCGCACCAGCGCCATGGGCGAAAGGCCGTAGAGCTGGCCCACTTCCACCAGCTTGCGGTCGATGTTGCGGATGCCGGCGAGCAGCGCCAGGTACACCGGGAAGAAGGCGCCTAAGGCGATCAGCACGATTTTCGGCGTTTCGTCGATGCCCAACCAGAGCAGCAGCAACGGCACCCAGGCCAGGCTCGGGATGGCCCGCAGCGCCTGGAAGGTCGGCTCCAGATAGGCTTCAGCGCGGCGGCTGAGGCCCACCCAGGTGCCGATGACGATGGCCAGCACGGCGCCGATGGCGAAGCCGGCGCTGACGCGCAGCAGGCTGGCGTTCAGATGCCGCCACAGCTCGCCGCTCTGCGCCAGCAGGTACAGAGTTTGCGCCACCTGGCTCGGCGCAGGCATCTGGTGCGCGGGCAATACGCCGCTGCGCACCAGGGTTTCCAGCAGAGCCAGAATCAGCAGGGGCACCACCCAACCACGCAGGTCGGTCAGTGCCGGCCGCCAGGCGGGAAGCCGTTCGACCCAGCGACCGATGACGAGGTTGAGCGCGCCCATCGGTCAGTTCCCCGCCTTGGCCACGTTGCTGCCGATTACCTGAGCGGCCAGTTGCGGCTGGATCAGTTGGTCGACCACCTGAGCGACGTCGGTACCCGGACGCACCAGTTGCTCGTCGAGCAGGATGGGTGCGGCGGCTTTCAGCGCCTTGATGTGCTCGGCGCCCGGCTGCGGGTTGCTGAAGTCGGTGCGCGACAGTTGTAGCTTGGCCACTTCCAGCGGCAGCTTGGCTTCGTCGGCGAGCAACTGGGCCAGGGCATCGGGGTTGGCGATGGCCCACTGGCGCGCCTGCTCGTAGGCGGCGATCACCTGCTGGATCAGCTCGGGTTGCTCCTTGGCAAACTTCTCGGTGACGCTGAGCACGCTGTAGCTGTTGAAATCACGATTGCGGTACAGCAGGCGCGAGCCGGCCTGCAGCTCGCTGGCCGCCATCAGCGGGTCGAGCCCCGCCCAGGCCTGCACGTCGCCGCGCTCCAGGGCAATGCGACCGTCAGGATGTTGCAGGTGGACGATTTCCACGGCGTTCTTGTCCAGCCCGGCCTTCTGCAGGCTCTGCAGGAGGAACAGGAAAGGGTCGGTGCCCTTGGTGGCGGCGACCTTCTTGCCTTTGAGGTCAGCTAGCGATTGGATGGGCGAGTCCTTGGGCACCACGAGCGCCGTCCACTCCGGGCGGCTGGCGACATAGACGGTGTTGATCGGCGCGCCATTGGCGCGGCTGAGCACGGCAGCCAGGCCGGCGGTGGAGGCGAAATCGGTACTGCCGCCATTGAGGTATTCCAGCGAGCGGTTGCTGCCCTGGCTGAACACCCATTTGACGGCGATGCCCTGCGGCGCGAGGGCTTTTTCCAGCAGGCCCTGTTGCTTGAGCACCAGGCTGGTGGGGGCATAGTAGGCGTAGTCCAGGCGGACTTCCTTGGGCGGTGCAGCATGTACGGCGGCGGGCAACCAGGCGGCGAACAGCGCCGCCAAGCCAACGCGCAAGGCATTCTTCTTCATGGTCATCTCCTCACTTGGATGAAATACCTTCCGGCCCGTTGGCGGGCCGGTCAGGAGATGGCACAACTGGGTTTACAGCAGGGTCAGGGTGTAGCTCAGGATCAAACGGTTCTCGTCGGCATCGGTGGTGACGTTGCCGCGCTGGGTCGCATTGCGCCAGGACACGCCGAGGCCTTTCAGCGGGCCGTCCTGCAGGGTGTAGTCGAGGCGGAAATCGCGCTCCCATTCCTTCAGGTCGCCGTTGGCGGAATCGACGTTGTCGCCCTTGAGGTAAGCGACGCTGGCCTTCAGGCCCGGTACGCCGAGCTTGGCGAAGTCATAGCCGTACTCGGCCACCCAGGTGCGCTCACCGGCGTTCTGGAACTTGCCGATCTGACGGTCGGTGATCAGGTAGGACGAGGAGCCGCCGCCCTGGTTGAGGAAGGGGAAGGCGCTGTCGCCTTCGACCTGCTGGTAGCCAAGGCTGGCGAAGTGGCTGCCCAGGGTGTAGGTGAACAGCGCGCTCCAGGTCTGGTTGTCGACCTCGCCCGTGCTGCTGTCGCCGGCACGCCAGTAGCCGGCGCTGCGGTAACCCTGGGCGCGACCGGCAGCGCTGCCGTTCTTGCCGTCGGAACCGCTGTCGAAGTAGCGCAGGTCGGTCTTCAGCGAACCCGGGCCGATCGCCCAGCTGTGCACCAGGCCGAGGAAGTGCTGTTTGTAGAAGTCTTCCAGATTGCCGTAGTAGTACTGCAGCGTCAGGTCCTTGGTCAGCTTGTAGTCACCGCCGGCGAAGTAGAACTTGTTGGTGTCGGCGTCACCGGTGGCGCCGGCGATACGCAGGGCGATGTCGTCGGTGGAGCTGCGGGTCTTGGTGCTTTCCAGCTGGCCGGCGGTCAGGGTCAGGCCGTCGATCTCGTTGGAGGTGATCTGCCCGCCTTCGAAGGTCTGCGGCAGCAGGCGGCCGTCGTTGAAGGTCACCACCGGCAGCTTCGGCAGCAGGGTGCCGAGGCGCGCCTCGGTCTTGGACAGGCGCACCTTGGCGGTCACGCCGGCCTTGCTGTACTCGTCCACCGCGCTGCCGTCGCTATCGAGCGGGAACAGCTGGCCGGGAGTGCGGTCGCGCCCGGTCTTGGTATTGCGGCCGCCGGAATCCAGCTTGACGCCCAGCAGGCCGATGGCGTCGAGGCCGAAGCCGACGGTGCCTTCGGTGAAACCGGAGCTGTAGTTGAAGATGAAGCCCTGCCCCCACTCCTGCGCCTCGCCGTTGTTGGTGGCGGTGTTCTTGGTGTTGAGGTCGTAATAGAAATTGCGCAGGCCGATGCTGGCCTTGCTGTCTTCGATGAAACCGGCGGCAGTCGCTTCGGTGGCCAGAGCGGCCAGGGCGACGGCCAGCGCCAGATTGGACTTGTTCATGCTCGATGCTCCAGGTGCTGTGTAGGCTGTTATAGGCTGGGCACTGCACAGGGGCTCGACGGACGACCGACACGACGAAGTTGACAAATAAGAGCCCCCGATTCGGGCCCGATGCGGTGGTCCGCTGTCGGCTGGTGGCTAATCTACGAAATACTCGTTAATCCCTAAAAAGAATTATTTTTCACTTTGTAGTAACAAAAAAGAATATAAGACTGCTGGCGACCTGCCTGACAAATCGGCCTTAGCTCATGACTAAAAATTATTTAACAAGGGCTTTTTAGATCGACTAGCTTCTCTTCACCGGATCACCGGACTTCTTTCCCAACACTGAAGTACACGTGATCCGCCGCTACGCATGGCCGGTACGTGTCTGGATCGAGATGCCGCCATGTCCAAGACCCCTTCCAAGCGCAGCACACTGATTGCCGTGTCCCTGGCAATCGGCCTGCTCGCCGCGCCCATCGCCGACGCCGCCCAGCAGCTGCGCATCGGCTACCAGAAATCCTCCACGCTGATCAGCCTGCTGAAGAGCCAGGGCACCCTGGAAAAGGCCCTGGCCGACCAGGACATCACCATCAGCTGGCACGAATTCCCCAACGGCCAGCCGCTGCTGGAAGCGCTCAACGTCGGCAATATCGACCTCTCTGCCGATGTCGCCGACACCGTGCCGGTGTTCGCCCAGGCCGCCGGCGCCGACCTCGCCTACTTCGCCCAGGAGGCGCCGTCGCCCAGCGCCCAGGCGATCATCGTGCGCGAGGATTCACCGATCACAAGCCTGGCCGACCTCAAGGGCAAAAAGGTCGCCGTGACCAAGGCGGCCGGCGTGCATTACCTGCTGATCGCCGCACTGCAGCAGGCCGGCCTGAAATTCAGCGACATCGAACCGGCCTACCTGGCTCCGGCCGACGGCCGCGCCGCCTTCGAGAACCGCAAGGTGGACGCCTGGGTCACCTGGGAACCCTTCCTCAGCAGCGCCCAGCAGCAGTTGCCGACGCGCATCCTCTCCGACGGCAAGAGCCTGGCCGACTACCAGCGCTACTACCTGACCAGCGCCACCTTCGCCAGGAACCATCCGCAGGTGCTGCAGACCGTGTTCGACGAGTTGGTGAAGACCGGCGACTGGCTGCGCGCGAACCCGCGCCAGGCGGCTGAAATCCTCGGCCCGCTGTGGGGCAACCTCGCCCCGGCCATCGTCGAGCAGGCCAACGCCAAGCGCAGCTACCAGGTACGCCTGGTGCAACCAGACAGCCTCGCCGAACAGCAGAAGATCGCCGATGCCTTCTTCGGCGCCAGCCTGCTGCCGACCTCGGTGGATGCCCGCGAAGTCAGCATCTGGAGCCCGCAATGAGTGCCGAGGCCCGTCTGCACCCCAGCCTGCGTGACGAACCGCTGCTGGCCGCGCACCTGTTCCCGGTGGATTTCGGCAACCGCACGGCCAAGGTCGAACGCCTGGCCCGGCGTCTGGCGGCCAGCGCGGTGGAGCGTGATCGCGCCGGCGGCAGCCCGCAGGCCGAGCGCGAGCTGCTGCGCGACAGCGGCCTGCTGACCCTGGCCGTGCCGCAGCAATACGGCGGCCAGGGCGTGGCCTGGCCGGAGATCTACCGCATCGTGCGCTACCTGGCGGCGGTGGACAGCTCGCTGGCCCACCTGTTCGCCTTCCAGCACCTGCAGGTGGCGACCATCGTGCTGTTCGGCAGCCCCGATCAGCAGCGCCACTGGCTGACGCGTACGGTGCAGGAGCGCTGGTTCTGGGGCAACGCCACCAACGGCCGCGACACCGGCCTCGTGCTCAGCCCGCGCGAGGAGCATTACGAGCTCAACGGCAGCAAGTCGTTCTGCTCCGGCGCGCTGGGCGCCGATGCGCTGGTGATCAGCGCACCGCGCGGCAGGAACCCGGAGGATCGCGTGTTCATCGTGCTGCCCAGCCAGCGCGAGGGCCTGGCGGTGAACAGCGACTGGGACGGCTTCGGCCAGCGCCAGACCGACAGCGGCACGGTGCAGTTCGAGCAGGTGTTCGTCGACGCCAGCGAGCTGCTCGGCCCGGTCGGCCCCAGCCCGCGTACCACCCTGCGCGCCTGCCTGTCGCAGCTGATCCTCACCCAGCTCTACCTGGGCAATGCTCAGGGCGCGCTGGACGCAGCGCTGCGCTACACCCGCGAGCAGAGTCGCGCCTGGCCGGCATCAGGCGTGGCCAATGCCAGTGACGATCCCTTCATCCAGCAACGCTACGGCGAACTGTGGCTGCGCTACCGCAGCGCCCTGCCTCTGGCCGAGCACGCCGCCCAGCGCCTGCAGAGCGCCTGGGAAAAACCGGCGCTGACCGCCGCCGAACGCGCCGAGGTGGCGCTGGCCATCAGTGAGGCCAAGGTGGTGTCGGCACGCGCCGCGCTGGAGATCACCAGCCAGATCTTCGAAGCCATGGGCGCCCGTGCCACCAGCTCGCGTTACGGCTTCGACCGCTTCTGGCGCAACGTGCGGGTGCACAGCCTGCACGACCCCATCGACTACAAGGTGCGCGACCTCGGTCACTGGCTGCTCAGCGGCCAGGGGCCGCAGCCGTCGCTGTACGGCTGAGGGAGGTGCGCTCAACCGGGAATATGCATAGAAAAAAGCGGTATCTCGCTTCGATAAAGGCTGACTAGCCTGAAATCTGCCAACCTTCGAGAGGTCGTCGACAATGACTATCAAGACCCTGTTCGGCGCCGGCCTGCTGGCCGCCGCCACCCTGCTGCACACGCTGACGGCGCAGGCCGCCAGCGACTATCTGGTCAGTACCGACTGGCTGGAAAAGAACCTGAAAGATCCCAAGGTACGCATCATCGAGGTCAGCGTGGTGCCCGGCGTCTACGAGCGCGGGCATATCCCCGGCGCGGTGAACTTCGCCTGGCACAGCGACCTGGTCGACCCGGTACGCCGCGACATCGCCAGCCAGGAAGCCTTCCAGCAGCTGCTGCGCAAGGCCGGGGTGAATGACGACAGCACCACCATTCTCTATGGCGACAACAACAACTGGTTCGCCGCCTGGGGCGCCTGGGTGTTCGACGTGTACGGCGTGGATAACGTCAAGCTGCTCGACGGCGGCCGCGCCAAGTGGGAGGCCGAAGGCCGTCAGCTGGACAGCCGCGCCAGCACGCCGAAAGCCGGCAACGTCACGGTCAAGGCCGCCAACAAGGAGCTGCGCGCCTTCCTCCCGGACGTGCTGGCCGCCGCCGAGAAGCGCAGCGACGTGCAACTGGTGGATATCCGCTCGCCGGACGAATACAACGGCAAGGTCTTCGCCCCGCAGGGCGTGCAAGAGCTGGCCGTGCGCGCCGGCCACGTACCCGGCGCGGTGAACGTGCCCTGGGGTCAGGCGGTGGCCGCCGACGGCACCTTCAAATCGGCCGAGGAGCTGAAGAAGGTCTACGCCACGGTGGGCATCGACGGCAGCAAGCCGATCATCACCTACTGCCGCATCGGCGAGCGCTCCAGCCACACCTGGTTCGCCCTGAAGAAGATTCTCGGCTACGACGTGCGCAACTACGACGGCTCCTGGACCGAGTACGGCAATGCCGTGGGCGTGCCGGTGGTGAACCTGGCGGGCACCGTCTGGGGTGGCAAGTAAGGGCTTGAACCGATCCAGGCGTAGGGTGGATCACGCCTCACCGATCCATCGCTATGAAGGTTGATGCCTCCTGTAGGAGCGGATTTATCCGCGAGTTTCGCGGATGAAGCCGCTCCTACGAACAATTGTCAGTCACGCACAACACGGCCCCGGCCTGAACACCGGGGCCGCTTTCATCATTACGGTCAGCAAGGACAACCTATGACCGCAAGTATCGCCTCCCCTCGCGCAACGCTACCCATCGCCACGGCCGGCGTCATCGCCATCGCCCTGCTCGCCTTCATCTGGCAGCTGGCCGACGGCAGCAACGAAGGCCGCGCCTTCAGCTACTCGCTGGCCAGCGGCGCGCTGTTCGGCCTGCTGCTGCAGCGTTCGCGCTTCTGCTTCTTCTGCGTGACCCGCGACTTCGTCGAACGCCGCATACCGGACGGCCTGCTCGGCCTGCTCGCTGCCCTGGCGGTGGGCACCCTCGGCTATCACGCGGTGTTCGGCGCCTTCCTCCCCGACCCCAGCGGCGGGCGCCTGCCCCCGGATGCCCATATCGGTCCGCTGAGCTGGGTGCTGGCTCTGGCCGCCACGGTGTTCGGCCTCGGCATGGCGATTTCCGGCTCGTGCATCAGCGCGCATCTGTATCGCCTCGGCGAGGGCAATTTCGCCTCGCTGGCCGCGCTCGCTGGCGCGCTGCTCGGCTTCGCCCTGGGTTTTCTCAGCTGGAACCCGCTGTATCTGGCCGCCCTGCAGGAAGCGCCGGTGCTCTGGCTGCCCGGCCGGCTCGGTTACGGCGGCTCGCTGCTGCTGCAACTGGCGCTGCTGGGTGCGCTGGCCACCTGGCTGCTGCGGTATCGCCAGACGGGCAGGTCGGCCGAAGCGCAGGGCCTGTGGTCGCTGCTGTTCGGCGCGCGTTGGCCAACCTGGGTCGGCGGCGTGCTGATCGGTGGGCTGGCGGTGCTGGCCTACTTTCGCGTCGCACCGCTGGGGGTGACGGCCGAACTGGGCAGCCTGGCGCGCACCGGCGCGGACAGCCTGGGCTGGCTGCCACAGCGTCTGGAGGGACTGGACGGCTTTTCCGGCTGCGCCACGGTGGTCAAGGAGACGCTGCTGTCGAACAACGGCCTGTTCGTCATCGGCCTGGTGATCGCGGCCTGGGCCGGCGCC
>NZ_JAODYT010000029.1:0-52063 GCF_029834875.1 Pseudomonas sp. GD04158
GGTGCTGTCGCCGGTATAGGCATAACTGCTGCTCAGCCCGGCGGCGGCGCTGGCCTTGTCCGGCAGCGCCTGCACGGCCGCGCCATAGCCGGTAAAACTGCTGGCCAGGCCAGACGCGCCGCCGGACAGCGAGGAAAACAGCCCGAGGAAGGCCGCCGGGCTGCTGACCAGCAGGTCGGCAAAGGCCGAGACGCTGCCCACCCCGCGCATGGCTTCGCCGAAGTAGCCCTGGGCAATGCTGAAGGGCACCGCCAGGGCGTTCTGTAGCGCGCTCATCTTGGCCCGCCCGGCATTGACCAGGCCCATCGCCGCGAGGAACTTGTCGCCGGCCAGGTCGAGCAAGCCCCCCTTGGCCTTGAGCAACTGCCGCCCCGTGTTCGCGGTGCCGACCGGAAAGCCCTTTTCGCCCGCCTCGACGAACGCCAGGTCGAAGCGCACCAGGCCGCCTTCTCGGCGCTCGTGGCTGACCGAGCAATCGGCGGCCGTGACGTTCAGCTTGCCGAAGTGCGGGTGTACCAGCTCGCCGGGGCCTGGCTGATCCAGGGCGGCCAGCAGCGCGTCGCGCTTGGCGTAGCAGTCGGCACCGATGACGAACGCGGCGAACTTGTATTCGCGCGTCTGCCGGCCAAGGTCTTCGACGAAGGGCTGGTCACGCTGCACGAACTCATGCGTTTGCGTGCGCCGGCCCACCGGCGAACGATCGCTGTCGACCTCGAAGCGCACCCCGCGAAACGACGCGGGTTGCAGCTGGTCGCGCCACGTTGTCATAGCTAAGCCCTCAGCGCATGGCCAGCGAGCGGTAGCCGACCTGCGGCGTCACGCTCAAGCCCGATTGGTTGGTTTGCGCGGGCTCGACCCGCATGCCCTGCGGCGCGCCCTCGAAGCGCACCACCATTTGCCCTTGCAGGCTCGTCGCGTTGGCGGCGGCGGCCTGCGCCGCGAGCGAGGTGGAGCCGGGGCCGGAAGCCGGCACAGCGGCAGACGCAGCCGGGGCCTTGTCGTCGCCACCGAACACCCATTTTGCCGCCGCCATGATCGGCTCGACGAACGGCCGCACCCGATCCCATAGCCCCTTCATCCAGGCGACTATCGGCTCCCAGTTCTTGATGATCAGGCCCAGCGGGGAAAAGCCCGCCACGGCCTTGAACAGATCGAGGCCCGCCGACAACACCGCCCCGGCCTGATCCCACAGCCCGGAGAAGAACCCCACCAGCGGCTCCCAGTTGCTGACGATCAGACCCAGCGGGGTAAAGCCCGCCACCGTCTTGAACAGCCCCCATAGCGCGCCGGCGGCACCCATGACCTGATCGCTGGCCGCCGTGAAGAAGCTGACGATCTGCGCACTGCCGCTGACGAAAACGCCCTTGATCCACTGCCACATGGCCGAGAAGTACGGCGCCACCGCCGACCAGTTGGCGAGCAGGAAGCCCGCCGCCAGGGCGATGCCACGCACCACCAGACCAATCGGGCTCATGCTCGCCACGGCGTTCATCAGCCCTAGGGCGACGGTCGAGGCCATCACCGACAGGCGCAGCACGCCGAAGCCAACCGCAGCGCCAAGGATGCCTTTGACCAGCCAGGGGTTGGCGGCGGCCAGATCGGACACACCACTGATTACCGGCCCCATGGTTTCCATGAAGTCGTTGAACGGTGGCAGTAGGGCCGCGCCGACGCTTATACCAAGATCCACAACCCGGTTCTTCAGCAACTGCAGGCTGTTTTCCGTAGTCTTGGCGCGGGCCTCATATTCCTTGTTCATCGAACCGGCGTACTCGGTAGCATCACCTACCTTGGCGAAGTTGCCGGCCAGCAGATCCAGATTGGTCAACATCGGTGCAATCGCCTTTACCGACTCCCTGCCAAATAGCTGCGTCAGCACCGCCGCCTGCTTGCCTGGGTCGACCTTGCTGACCGCGGTGAGCACCCGCTTGATCGTCCCTTCAGCGTCGGCTTGCATCCCTGCCGCCACGTCCGCGGCACTCAGCCTCAAAGCCTTGAACGCATCCTGCTGTTTTTTGCTCGCCGCCGTGCCGGCGGTCATGGCCAGCATGAAGTTCTGGATACCCGTCGCGGCCACATCCTGCGATACGCCAACACCCGCCAGCGTCGCGCCAAGTGCGGCAATCTGCCCAGAGGTCAGGCCTGCGATTTCCCCCAGCGGGCCAATGCTGGTCACAACGGCAGATATCTGCCGGGTGTTGGCCGGACCGGTATTGCCCAGGTGGTTGATCTGGTCCGCCAGCTCGACGACTCCCTCTTGAGACAGCTTGAAGGCAGTACGCCACTTGGCCATCATCTCGCCGGATTGCTCGGCCGTCTGGTCGAAGGCCACACCCATTTTCACGGCATCTTCGGCGAAGCGGCCCAGTTCTTCACGAGCGATACCGGCCTGGCCGCCGGCGGCGACGATCTGCGCAATGCCTTCGGCTGCCATGGGAAGCTCGGTTGATAGCCTGCGAACATCCAGGCCCATCTGCTCGAACTGCGCCGGCGTGTCGAAATCGACCACCTTGCGCACGTCGGCCATGGCAGACTCGAAGCGCATCGCAGCTTGCGCCCCCATGACGAAAGGCGCCGCGATTGCGCCGCCCTGCAGCACGTCGGAAAACCCGATATTGCCCAGGTCGGATGCCTTCAGCTGCTTGCGCAGCTGGGTCGCGTTCTTGCGCACGCCGGTCAGCATCGGCGACAGCTTGTCGACGCCGGTAATCAGCGCCTTTAGTTGGAATTTATCAGCCATCGGCTGCGCGCCTCCGCTCTTCGATCTGCCGCAAGGCGTGCTGCTCATAGGCGAACAGCACGTCGAGCGGGCGGTTTAACATCGCCTCGGGGTCTACTCGCCAGTAGTGGGCGAGGTCGAAGGCGAGGCGCTCACCGGCGGCGAGGTCGTCGAGGACGCGGCCGGATTCACGAAAAAACCGATCACCTCCCAGCTCAGCTTGTTGAAGTCGAACAGGCCGAGCTGATCCACCGACGACGGTGGAATAGCGCAACAAACGGCGATGTACTTGGCCGCCTTCTCGGTATCCGCCACGGGCAGCATGTTTTCGCCCAGCACGTAGGGGAATCCCTTGATGTTGCGCACCTCGGTCATGGTCGGCCGGCGAACCTGCAAGACCGTTACCGTTTCGCCATGCGCGCTGATCGGCTGCGACAGCTTGAATTCGGTCTTTTCCATTACTGCCAATCCCCCTCGCTGCCATTGAGTTCGATGGCGACCTTGCCGTCGTCACCCGTCACGTTCAGATCGCCGACCACATAGGCGCCGGTAAGCACATAGGTGGAGCCGTCCTTGAACTCGGCGGTCGCGGTCATGTTGGCGCCGGCGGCGATCTTGGCCCAGTCGACGCCGGGCGTTTTCACCGCGTCGACCTTCAGGAAGGGAATCACGTCCTCTTCCTTGAAATAGCCCTTCACGATGGTTTCGCGGTTGTACTTGTTCAGCGGCGCTTCCACCCCGCCGGTAATCACCAGCTGCGCGCCGTCGATCTTGATGTAAACGGTGCCCGCTACCTTCTGGCCCATTTCCTACACTCCAAAAAAAGCCCGCCAGGCGGCGGGCTGTTGCACGGTCACGGCTCAGGCCGCGTCGGGGTACTGCAGGCGGAACTGGTAGAGCAGCGCGAACACGCGCAGCTGGTTGACCAGATCAGGCGGGAACAGCACGTTCAGGCGGTTCGGGTTGTTCGGGTCGCGCTCGACGATCAAGTGTTCCTTGAACAGCTCGGTATTCTCGACCACCCCGTCGCGCTCCAGGGCGCGATAGGTGCCCACCAGCTCGCCCCGGATCACCTTCGGCGTCACCATGCCGCCGGCGTCGCCGAGGTTGGTGCCATCGTTGGCCAGCTTGTGGCGCCCGTACTTGCTGGTAATCACCGCCTTCAGGCGGCGCAGCACATGAGCCGACTGGTGCAGCGGCTCGCTGTCCAGATACGAGTCATCGGCCTGGCCATAGGCGTTCTTCTGGTAGGTCGTCACCGCCCGCTCGATGCGGTAGGCGCCGCCTTCGTAGTACGCCGTCGCCACCCCGCTTTGCAGCAGCGATTGCCGCTCGGTCAGCATGAAACGGTCGGACGGGTCGGCGGGCTCGATGCCGACCAGCTCGCCGGTCTGCGTTGGCCGGGCCACGTCGGCGCTGATAAACACAGCGGTGCGCGCGGCGTAGCTGGCGGCCACCTCCCAGCAGGGCTGGGGTACGCCGGCCTCGAAGCCGTGCAGCGTCATGTGCTGGTCGTTGCGTGCCTGGCCGACCGTCACCAGCTGGCCCAGGGTGCCGCGCTTGGCGGTGTAGACGTGGCCATAAATCTGCTTGAGCCACGACCAGCGGCCCGCCGTGTCGTTCATGACCTCTTTCCAGGCGTCGAGCGTGGCGCTATCCGTCCAGGGCTGGGCGATGAACTCGAACGGCTCGTCGCCCAGTGCGGCCAGGGCGGCAGCCATGTCGGGCGCGCCCGCGCCGCCAGCCATCGCCACCAGCGCCACGGACACACCGGCAGGGGTGACTTCGCCTTGCGCGCGGCCAAGGCGGTTCATGCGCAGGCGAATGTCGTTGCTCAGGTCGCCCTTGAACTTGGCGGTCAGGGTGACGACCCCCACAGCGGCCGAGGCCGTCACCGGCAGATCGGTCGCGGCATTGATCGCAGCGGCCAGGGCGGCGGCGATGGCAGTGGCGTCGGCATCCTTGGCCACGGTGGCACGTACCCGCTGGCCGGCGACGTACAGGTTCAGCAGGCCGGCTTCGCTGGCGGCGCCCGTGACGGTCACGGTGCCGGTGGCAGCGGCGCCGGTTTCCACCTTCAGCGGCAGGCACCAGACCTCGCCGAAGCTGTCGACCTGGCGAAAGCGCTTGTGCATGGCGGCCAGCACCGAGCCGGCGCCGCCGATGGCCATGGCCTCGCTGGTACGCGACACCAGCACCAGGCGGCCGATTTCTTCATGCTCGGCGCTGTCATTGACCTGGCCGACGATCAGCCGCCGCAGCGTGGTCGCGCCGCTGTTGGCCATGGAGTTGTCGACCTCGGCGTAGAACAGCGGCACACGCAGGTCGCTCGGGATAGCACTAAACGAAACGGGCATCAGCTTTCACCCCCATTTTTCGCCTTGGCCGGGGCCTTGGCTTCGGTCACGTCTTTATCGGCCAGGCGGCGCAGCCAATAGGCGGTGCGCGGCACGGATTCGCCGGCCTCGGGCAGGTAGCCGCCCCGCTCGGGGTCGGGCACGGTGCGGCCGGGCGCGGGCTTCACATAGAGTCGGCTCACGTTTGCAGTTCCTCGGTTGTCTTGATTTCAATGCGCCCGTCCGGGCCGGTTGGCGACAGGTTCCGGTCGACCAGTGGGTCGATGAAATCCACGTCGATGTTCAGGCGTTCCAGCGGCGGCAGGCCGTCCTGCTCCAGCTCTTGCCAGGTTTCGGCCGGGTCGCTCGCGCGATTGCGGCCGAGCTGGTAGCCAGTCACGAACGAAAACCGATAGACCGCCTTAGCGCGGTTGTTCACCAGCAGTTCACGGCCACCGTACTGGATAGGGTCGAACTCCTGCCCCGGCCTCCAGCCGACCAGGGCGCGGCACAGCTCGCGGCGGATCGCGTCGACTTGATCGCCGGCCGCCTGGCCTCGCTCGTCTCCAGCGGACTGCGGGAACTCGACGCATACGTCGAACTGTTCGTCGACGTTCTGCATCACCAGGTTCTCGGTAAAGCTGGCGTCGGCATCTTCATCGGTCAGCACCACATGCGCGCGCAAGCTTTCCAGCTTGGCGCTCGACTCGATGCTTTCCCAGTCGATGCCACCGGCGACGCGGCCGCCAAACGACGGGCAGCGCTCGCGCAGGTGGCGCACAAGCGGGGTCACTTGCATGGTTTCCTCCAGGCATTAAAAACCCCGCCGAAGCGAGGCTCGGGGCTAACTCCCGCGCTAACTGAACAGCGCGCTGCCGAAGGCCTTCTGCAGCACGGTTCGCACACGCGGGGCGCTGTCCTCAAGGGCATTGACCATGTAGTTCGCGCGAGGCTTGATCCGCCAGTCACCCGAATTGCGGGCAGCGATGGCGGCCTGACGCTCGCCTCGACGGCGGCGGCCATTGGCCTTGCCACGCACCCGAGCCCCCTTGCGCACGCCGTAATGCAAATAAGCGGGGTAGTACTCGGGCATGTCCGAAGTGCGCGTCGGCGCGATCTTCACCAGGAAGCCAGGGCGACTGACCTTGTAACGGATGGACTTGACCAGGCGACCACTCCGGTTAACCGGGTAGCCATTCGAACCACGCGCCAGGCGAATGGCCATTTCCGCCTCTGCCGCAACGATCTGCCCGGCACGACGAAAGCCTGCCCGCACCTTGCGTTTGTTGAACACCTCGCGCTCGAAGGTTTCCCATCCATCGATATGCATGTAGGCGGCCAGCGTTGGAAGTTCGCTCATAGCTCTTCAACCTCCAGCACCGTAAAGCGGTTACCGCCGTTCATGGCAGTGACCCGGCGCACACGGTAGACGGTCTCGCCCCGCACGACCTCGTGCGAATCGGTAACCCCCAGCAGGTAACGCAGGATCACGCGATGAGTGATACGCGCGTCGGTCTGCACACCATCCGAATACACCGCGGTGCCAACCGGCTCGATTTTCGCCCACCGCGGGATCTGGACTGGATAGGCCGACTCCAGGCCACCATCATCCTCGGGATAATCCACACGCTTACGCACGGTGACACGGCGATTGAGCTCGCCTGCACCCGGCTCTTTCCAGGCCATAGTCAAAACCTCGGCGGTACGGCTACGTCTGCCAACAGGGCATCCAGATAGGACGCCGCCAGCTCATGCAGAACGTGACCGGTAACCATCGTTTCGCGGAACTGGTGAGCTGTAGCAGCATGCATCAGCAACCATTTACGCACACCCGGGTATGCGGCCAGGTCAACGCCGGCACGGTAGCGAATCACCAGCCGGCCCGGCGGGCGGCCCTGCGGGAAGTGCAAGAAGCTCTCGCGCTGGCCGATCTCCAACCGATGCACGGGCAAAGGCAGCAGGTCAGTGATACTTCCGTCACTCTCCGCGCGCCCGATGCTCAGCACCTGGTCGGCCTGGCCAACGTCGAGCGGGCGGCCCGAGCCGTAGGCCTCGGGCCACTCTTCCTCATACACCGCCTGGCGGATAGCGGCCCCGGTTTTCGATTCAGCCTGAGCCGTAACGCCAGGAATGATGACCTGCTCGACCAGATCCACCTGCAGATCCTCGGCTTCTACCCGGCACTGCGCCGCCACCTCGGCCACGGTGATCGCTGCCGCCCCCGTGTACGCGATGCGGCGGGCCATTAGGGTTTCTTCTCGTTGTCGTCAGCCTGATCGTCATCAGCGGGCGGGGTGTCCGGGGCTGGCGGGGTGTCATCGTCGGCGCCGGGTTTCGGCTTAGCCGTGGAAGGTTTGGACGCAGCCGGCTTAGCGCCTGCCTTGCCGCCCTTGAGCAGCTCGGCCACCTTGCCATCCACCAGCGCCTTGGCCTGGCCATCGTCGAAGCCCGCCTTCTCGCCTTTGGAGTAGCCGCGCCAGGACTTGGTGAACACCACCATTACTTTTTCGTTGCTCATGTCATCACCTTGAAAATGGGGAACAGGGAGCCCTGCCCGAAGGCAGGGCAGCGGGTCACATGCCTGCGCCCCACTTCACGCCGATACCGACCGCGATGCACTCGACGTGGCGCGGGCCGAAGTCATGGCGCGCGATAGCGCGCACCAAGGTCTGGTCACGCTGGAAGGAGCTGACCCACTGGCCGCCCACTTGGTAGGCAGCCTCTTTGCTGAAGTCCAGAATGATGTCCATGTCTTCGCCGATCATCATGTCAGCGAAGTTGACGAAGTAGATTTCGGACTCATCGCCGTCATCGCCCAGGTTCACCGGGATCTGGTTGGTCAGGCCCACCGGATAGCCCTTGAGCAGGGTCTGCTCGATCTCCGGGTAGGCCTTATTGCCATTGCCATCGCGCAGCGACTGCAACCAGCGCAGGGTGCGCGGGTTCATCAGCCAACCGCAGGAGTTCATGACCACGTTGGCACTTTCGATGCGAAGCATCAGGCCACCCAGGAACAGATCGATCTGCTGCAAAGTCGGCGTAGCAGTGGACGGGGCCGGCACAACGTGCTGCGGAATAGCCCAGTGGCGCAGGCCTTTCGGCAGATCACCCGAACCGTCGGAGCGGATGAAGTGAAGATCCTGCGACAGCCCCATGCTGGTCACCAGATCATTTGCCGCGATGGCATCGGCACGCGGGTTAACGCCCTGCACCCGGATCAGGTCGTTAGACACAGGCACCAAGGCTGCGGCCTTCTTGGCCGACAGCTTGGTGTCGCCGAAGGTCATACCGGTGACCGGGATATCCGTCTCGGTGCCGATGTAAGTCACCACGGTGTTGCCGGTGATGCGAGGCATGGTGAGGTTGCCATTGACCAGCGGGAGGCTGGTCACACCCATACGGCGCAGCACAGCAACCGGGCGCAGCGCCTCGATCACCTCGGCCGCCATGTTGGTGGGCACCAACACACCGCCAGCACCTGGCGTCACGGTGGAAAGCGCCATATGCACGTCGACGGGGAAGTTGCCGTCCTTCGCCATCTGCGCGGCAACCTGCTGGTTACCCTGCGCAGCAGCGAGCAGGCGCACCATCTGGCCGGCCTTCATGCCCGGCACAGGCTTGGGCGTGAACGGACCTTCGACACGACCCGCAGGCGGGCTCTGCGCACCTTGCGCACCCTCGTCGACCGGCACCGCAGCCAGGGCCGCCGCTTTCTCGGCTGCCTCGGCGCGGGTGATCTTGGCGGACAGATCCGCGATCTGAGTTTCCAGGCTGGTGAACTCGGTCAGCTGCTCGGCGTTCAGGCTGCCGCCCTCGGCCTCGATTTTCGCCAGCGCCTGCAGCTTGGTGTTCAGCTCGGCGCGTTCGCTACGCAGTTGTAGAACTTTGGACATGGTGCCTCCTGGGCATGAAAAAGCCCGCACTAGGCGGGCTTGGGTGACTGCCGCGAACGCGGTCAGAGTTGGGATTGAATGGCAGCAGCGCGGGCGCGTACCGAGATACCGCCAGCACCACGCCCTGCGCGGCTCTCGGCCACGGCGCGAGCCAGGTGATCGACGGCATCCTGTGGGCTCTGGATGCGATCAGCGAGGCCAGCGGCGATTCCGTGCTGGCCTTGGTACAGCGCCGCCTCGGTGGCCTTGACCTGCTCGATGCTCAGGCCGCGATACTCGGCCACGGCGCCTACAAACATCTGGTAGCTCTCCTGCACAAGGTCGTTGAGGAACTTCAGCGACTGATCGGTGAGCGGTTCATGCGGGCTCAGGTCGTTTTTATGCGCACCGGCATACACGGTGGTGACCTTGACCCCGGCCTTTTCCTCCATCGCGGAGCGGTCGAGGTGCTTGGCGATCACACCGATGGAGCCGACACCGCTGGTCTGGCTCATGACCACCTCGCTGCAGGCCGAGGCCAGCAGGTAGCCACCGCTGTAGGCCATGAAGTTGACCAGGCCGGTGATGGGCTTCTGCTGGGTCATGGCGCGGATCTCGCTGGCCAGCTCGAAGGCACCAACGGCCGAGCCGCCAGGGCTGTCGATGTCCAGCACGATGCGCTCGACCATGGGGTCTGCCACCGCCGTGCGCAGCTGGCGGCGCAGATCCTCGAAGCTGGTCATGACCTCGCAGGCGTCGAGGTGCGCGCCACGGCTCACCAGAATGCCGCTCACCGGGATGACCTCGACGCCGGTACGGCCGATGGCCTGCCGGCGGCTTTCCTCCATTCGCTCCATCCGCGTGGCGTAGGCGTGGTCATCGTCGTCGTGCCAGAGCTTGGCGTCACCGCCAGCGCCGGCACCGATGTTGATGATGTTCAGGTGCATGACCCGGTTCGCCCAGCTCACGCCGAGGTCGAGCATGTCGGGCGTCACCAGCAGCGGCTGATTGAACAGCAGGCTGGACGCTCTCAGGTGGCGTTTCATTGGCTGAGAATCCTCGTGATCTCGGCGTGCTGCAGCTCCAGCTGCGCGCGCACGTTGGGGTTGGTCAGGTCGGCGGTTTTGCTCACGTCCACCATGTTCAGCGGCTGCAGGTACAGGTCGCCGCCCGGAACGGGTGGCATGTTCTCCAGCCGGCGAATGTCGTTCACCGACAGCCAGCCCCACTGGCGGCCAATGGCGTAGGCCTCATAGCGGCTTTTCTGGTCGCCGCGCATCAGGCCGGATAGGTTGAACTCAATGAAGTACCGCCGCCGATCTTGCGGCAGCAGGAAGTCGCGCATCATCGCCTGCTCGTGGCGCTTGGCCCACGGCAGCAGGGCGAACACCACGAACTGAATCAGCAGTTGCTCGATGGTGTTGTAGTTCGCCTTCTCCAGGTCATTCACCATCGGCAGCGGGATCTTGTAGATCCGCGCGATGTTGGTGCCGGTCAGCTTGAGCACGTTCACCACGTCGGCATCGACGTTGGTCATCGAGATGGGCTTGAACGTCATGCCCTCCTGCAGCAGCGCAACCTTCTTGGCGTTGTCGATGCCGCTGTACTTTTGCCCCCACTGCTCAACCAGCTTGTCGATGCTCGCCTGATCCTTGATCGCGGGCGCCTCGCGAGGCCGCTCGATGACACCGGATACCGTGGCGCCATTGGCGAACGACTTGCCGGTGTAGCGGGTGATGGCCTGGGCCATGCCCACCGTTTCGGCGTGCAGCTCGATGGGCGACAGGCCCACGTAATGGTTGGTTGATGTCCAACGCACGTGGTGAATCATCCGCGCCGGCACCGGGTCAGCGGTGCCAACGCGATAGTAAGGCAACAGGTCGGCGCCCTTGAGCACCTGCACCTTGTTGTTATCCAGCGGCCACAGCTCTTTGACGTTGCCGTCCTCGCGCCGGTCCACCCAGGTGAAGCTGTTGCCGCGCAGGCCGCACGCCATCTGCTCGCACTCGGTCAGCTCGAACGGCGTTTGGAAGCCGTTGGGCTGGTAGCGAAGCACGTCGTATAGCGGGTGGTTAATGGCCGGCTCGCGCTGGCCCTTGTCCTTGCGTTCGTAGACCTCCAGCGGCAGCTGTGCCAGCGTCTCGGCCAGCAGGGTGACGCAGTTGTGCAGGATGGGCACGCCCAGCGCCGTCTCGGGCGTGACCGATACCCCGGCGCTGTTGCCACCGCCAGAGCCGATCAGGCCGCGCCAGAAGTCGCCGAAGCTCTCCAGCGTGCCTTGCTGACCGGTGCCGCGCAGGCTCGAAAAGAACATGCTCAGCCCCCTTTGGTTTTGATGGCAGCCGCTGCTCGGTCAGCAAGCAGCGACCAGGCCAGCAGGCCGAGGCCGGCGACGATGAACGCCGCAGGCACGTTGAGTTGAGCCACACCCGCAACCAGCAGGCCGAAGCCCACCAGCCCGGCGAGCCAGGAAAGGATCTGCACCAGGGTGCTCATATGCCCACGCCCTTGTCGTAGATGGATGTTCCACCACCAGGCGGCGCCGAGCCGCTGATGCCGGTTGCGATGACAGAGGCCACGATGCCGTCAATGCGGCCGTTCGATTTCGCCTTGTCAACCTTGCGATTGTTCGCCGGGTCAGAGGTGGTCACGGCGTTGGCAGCGCACATGGTCAACACCGGGTTGCCGTCGTGCCGCAACGTCTCCACCACCTCGAACTCGCTCAGGTCGATGTCGAGCGGGTTGCCGTCCTCGTCCAGCACCTGGGGCGGCATACCCAGCAGCCGGCGCTCGAACTCGTCCACGGCCGGCGACATGCTCTGGTAGCCCTGGCCGAATGGCTCCATCTCCGGCAACTCGATGTCGTGCTCGATCATCAGCTGCTTGAGATCCTCGATCCGCCAGCGGTCGTAGCCGATCTTGCGCACGTCGAAGTACGCGCAAATCGTCTGCAGGCGCCTCAGCACATGCAGCTTGCTGATGGCCCGGCCCGGCGTCGTCTCCAGATGCCCCTCGGCGATCCACACGCGGTATGGCACGCGGTCGCGGTTCTCACGGCCTTCTAGGTCGTGATCGGGTATCCAGAAGTACGGCAACAGCCGCCAGTGCGGGTCGGCCTCGGTCGGGTAGAACAGCAGCACGAACGATGTCAGGTCGGTGGTACTGGCAAGGTCGAGCCCAGCCACAGACGGCCGATTGCGTAGCATCCGCATCGGCACGCGCTCTGCAGCGCCCAACCAAACGTCGCCGCTGATCCATGGGTTTTCTGCAGCAGTCCACTCGCAGAAGTTGAGCCGCCTTACCACGGCCTCTTTCGCCGGCAGGCCGCGCGCCGCCACCACCTGCTCGCGCAGGTAGCGACGCCCCGGAATGCCATCGGTGCGCCCCTCAGGGATGAAGTCGAGCGACGGGTTGACCTTCGGCCAGCAGGCCTCGTCGGTCAGCGGATCGTCGCCCTCGTCCAGCGAGCAGATGAACGCGAAGAAGGTGTCGTCGATGACATCGCCACGGCACACGCGCACGCCGTAATCGTGGTACTGGCCGGCCACACTGTTCTTGTCCGACCCGCTGTTGGTGATCATCGCCACCAGGGCGCGGCGCCGGTTCTTGGTGCCGGCCCGCATCATCTCGACGGCCGAGGCCGTCTTGTGCTCGTGCACCTCGTCCAGCAGGCCCATGTGCGGGCGCGGCCCCGACTGGCCATCGTCGTTGCTGATGGCCCGGAAAAAGCTGTTGGTGTTCGGGTAGAACAGGTTCCAGATTTTTTCGTTGCGGCCGCTCTGCTCGATGCGCGCGGCCAGCTTGGGCGACATGGTGACCATCGAAACCGCGTCGCGGAACATGATCATCGCCTGATCTTTTTTGGTCGCGGCGGCGTAGATCTCGGCGCGCTGCTCGCCGTCGGCCACCAAGCCATAAAGCCCGATACCTGCGATCAGCGGCGACTTGCCAGAGCCCTTGCCCGTTTCGATATAGGCCAGGCGGTAGCGGCGCACGCCGTCGTCAACGTACCAGCCAAACAGGCTGCCCACGACGAACGCCTGCCACGGCGCGAGCTGGAAAGGCGATCCCTCATAGTCGCCGCCGTTGAGGCAAAGCACGTCCTCGAAGAAGCCGATGGCGCGGTCGGCTGCGGCCTGATCCCACACCAGGCCGCGCTGGTGCCCGTGCTCCAGATCGTTCAGGTGCCGCTGGCAGGCGTTGCGAACGTCCGGGCCGGCCACGATCTGGCGAGCCAGCACGGCGACGGCGAAGCCACGCACGCGGCAATCAGCTGAAGTACCTATCAGCAGCGTCTCTTGGTGCATTGGGGAACAACTCGCCTTGAGGCACCAGCGCCTTCATGGCGCGGCGCGCAACCGGGGAAAAGCCGAACAGCGCCCCCGCTTGGTTCGCGCGGCGCTCGGCATCGTTGGCCAGCTGCCGCCAGATGCTGATCTGCTGGGCGCCGGTCTTGAACGTCTGCACGTCGCCGTCGCCCTCCATCTCGGCGTTCAGGTCGGCAATCTTGCGGCGGAACCGCACCCAGTCGCCCACCGCCTCGCAGTACGAGGCAAGCGCCATCATGTCCAGCTCACTGACCCAGCCCAGCGCTAGCAGAGCCTCGGTCACACGGTCCCATTCCTGGGCGCCCTCGACGCTCAGGAAATCTGGTCTCGGCGGAGCCTGTACCGGCACAGCGGGTGCCTGCGCAGCCGCTTGTAGCGCGGCCATGCCCTGCTTGCTGGGGTCACCGCGCAGCAGGTGCACGGTAGCCGGCAACGGCGGGCGGCCTGAATTGGCATTCCCGGCCATCGATCAATCCTCCAAGGTCGAAAGCCCCCACCCCCCCATTTTTCCCGGCGTTGCACACGGAGTTGGGCGATCGGTCTAGAGCGAGGGCCGACGGATGTTTTTCACCCCCCCCTACCCCAGAGGGGCGGGGCGGTTCCAGTGGTGTTTCGGGTCGGCCGGCACTCCCGATGCGTCGCAGCCGGCGACCCTGCCCGACTTCTCCAGGCGCTGCTTGGTCGAGTCGTGGCACGGCTTGCACAGCGACTGCCAGTTGCCGCGATCCCAGAACAGGCGCCAGGCCTCGGCAATGCGCTCGGGGTCGCCGCTCAACTTGGCGTCACCCAAGCGCGGCGCCTTGATATGGTCGACCACGCTGGCGGCCACAGCGCGGCCCTTGTCACGACAGAACACACAGAGCGGATTGCGCCGCAAGTGATCCGCTCGGGCCTGCTGCCATCGGTAGCCGTACCCTTTGGCGGCCGCGGTGAGCGGCTTGGTTTTACTCACGCGGCGCACCCACATCATTCAACTGGATACGCAGCAGCCGGATGGCCAGCCTGCGCACCGCCTCGACACCGAAGAAGCCGATGGTGCCGCCGATGCCCACAGCGATCTGAGCCAGCGGCGCCTGGAAGGTCGGCCACCAGAACGCAATCGCCAGCGCGGCCAGCGAAGTACCGGCCACCGTCAGCAGGCCGCACAGCCCAGCTTCCAGCGCGATGCGCTGCCACGCCTTTTCCTTGCGGTCGTAGATCACACGCAAGCAAGCAATCACCAGAGCCATAACGAACCCCTGTACGGTCGGGGATGGTTCAAGCAACCAGGCGAGGAACTCGGCCCACAGGCCTGGATCTTTATCCATCGCGCCGTTCTCCAGATGGCGGAAACAAAAAAGCCCCGGCAACTGCCGAGGCTCGAATGGGTAGCCCGTCCCTGGGCAAGGCGCCGCAACCACGGGGCGCCATAAACACAAAACCCGGCGCGGTGGCCGGGTTTGCGGTGAGCCCGCCTTAGCGGACTTCTTCGAAGATGGCTGATTTATACCCCTCGATTCCGGTGGCAGCAAGGGCAGAACACTGCCACCCCAGCAATGCACCAGCAATGCACCGATAAAGCGCCCGGAATGCGACGACCATATAACAAACCCCGGCTACCGCGCCGCAGGCGCAACCCCACATGCCCCACCGCATTTCAAGGTGAGACAACGCTACACCCCGCATCCCTACTGACTGTTCCCCACCTCCCCACCTTTCCAAAGGAAATAATAGATTGTGTGAGCGCGCGAGCACGCGTGCGCGTGTATACACGCGTCGTGCCTGCACATACGTGCACGGGGCGAAGGTGGGGAGGTAGGACACGCCCAGCAAATACGCGGGCTCAAGCGTGGCCCACATACGAAACGTGGTAGGCCAGGTGGGGCACAAACGAAAAGCGCGCCTCATGCGGCGCGCTTCCGGTTGATTAGCTCTCGCTCCAGGCTCTCATGCGCCTGATGCAATCGCTCGTAGTACTGCGTTCGCTTGCAGCCGCACGCCGCCCACTTCTGCGAATCGCGGCTGTCATAGTTGGTGTAGTGCTCGATCACCACCTGGCGTTCCTTATCCGGCAGATGCCGGTTCACCAGCAGCTCGATCTCGGCTGCCTGCTCCAGCAGCACACGGCTGCCACGCGTACTGCGGATCAGCACGCCGCGCGAGTCTATCAGAGCCGCCAGCGAACACCCACCGGCGCCCGGCCCGATCCGCTCCACCCCATGCGGCGGGTGCAGCTCGGCCGCCCACAGCTGCAAGGCCTCATCGATATACCGGATCATACGAAAGACTCCCGCTGCTCAAGCGGCATCTGGCCCGGCGTCTTCCAGCTCTCCGGCCGCTCGTACTTGTACGGCCGCACCCCACCGCGCCCCTCTGGCGCCATGCGCTTTCGTCGCCACTTGAGCCGGTGCATGATCTGCCCGAGCCGCGTCTGCTCAGGCCGACCCCAATGGCCAGGGTCGAGCAGTAACGCCTTCTCCAGCAGCACATCCCCGCCAATAGCCTCGCACGGGTTCCGCTGCAGGTAATCCACAATCCTCGGCTCCCAGGCGTCGCCCTGAAAGCGCACGTCCTGTTCCTGCTGGAACATTTCCTTCTCGTCATCCTGCGGCCACCACGGCTCGCCGGCCTCGTACAGGTGCAGCGCCTCGGCCCACAGCTGGTCGCGCACCTCGCGCAGGCCGGCCAGGTTCACCTTCATGCACAGCACCGGCCAGTAGCGGCGGTTCCCGGTCGGGTCGCGCAGGTACTCATCTTGGTTCGTCGAGCCCGCGAATACGCACTGGCGCGGCAGGCGGATGTTCCGCCGCCCATAGCTCGGCCGGAAGATGTCCACCTCGGCGCCGAAGAACGACTTCGCCTTCGTGCTCTCCACCTTGTTGAACGCATCCAGCTCGGCCAGCTCGATAATCCACATCCCCTGGATGGCCTGGTAAGCCTCCTTCTCCCCCAGCGGGATCGGCGTATCCATGAACCACTCGCCGCCCAGCACCCGCAGCGCCGACGACTTGTTCAGCCCCTGCTCACCTTCGAGGATGATCACACAGTCAGCCTTCGCCCCCGGCACCATCACCCGAGCCACCGCCGACACCAGATAGCGCATCCCCATGATGCCCGGATAGTCATCGTTCCCCGCCAGCGCAACGCCCCCCAGGTAATCCTTCACCCAGGTCCGCAACCGCGGCCGGCCATCCCACTTCAAGCTATGCAGGTAATCGCGCACAGGGTGGAACGGGTTCTGGTTGGCCACCACCGCCACAGCTTCCAGCACCGACAGCGACTTCACCTGCAGCCCGTACTGCTCGGCCAGCCAGATCGCCGTGCGCGTATCATCGAGGTCAGACCACTCGCCGGCACGGCCGCCATAGGGCGTCGCCCGCCGCTTCACCGTGCGGCCCGCGAACAGATCCTCACCGATCACGCCCTTCCAGCGTTCGTCGTTCTCCAGAATCAGCACCACGTTGGCCACCACCGACAGCAACGCGCCCTTCCCGTTACGGTGCAGCGCCGCCTTCCACTCGGCATCGGCAGGCGGGCGCACCGCCGCCAGCACCTGGCGCCGCACCGCATCCAGCCCCTCGGCCAGCTGCAGATCGTTGAAATCGGTCCACTTATCGTCGCGCTCCCCGCTGAACACCGGGAACACCACCCGCCCGCCGACCACATGCGCCGCGTGCTCGGCCTTCTCGATGCCAGGGTTCCACGGCTCGCCCTTCGCCGTCTTCGTCTTCCAGTCGTCATCCGCGCAGAACAGGAACTGCCGGCCAGGGAAGCGCTCGCGCAGCGCCTCGGCTACCGGCATCAAATTGCCCGCAGTGAAGGCTGCGCAGGCGCACAGACCAGTAGCCAGGTGCACAGAGGCCGCCGTCGCATACCCCTCGCAGATCAGCACCGGCTCACCCGGCTCCGGGTGCGGCCCCAGCAGATGGAACGCCCCGACCGGGTCAACACCGGCCGGCCAAAAGCGCTTGCTCAGTCCGTCCGCATCTGGCGTGCCGAACAGCACCTGCAGGCCGACCACCTTGTCGTGCACGTTCATCATCGGCACCAGCGCCGTATCGCCCTTGCGCCCGTAGCGCAGCCCAACAGCCGGCACCGCCTTGCGCTCCAGATAGCCGCAGCGCCCGCGCTCCGGCAGGGACTCCCAGGTCCGCGCAGCCCGCCGGCGAGCACTCGCTGCGCGGGCGGCGCGCTTGGCCTCCTCTTTCACCTTCGCCGCCTCGATGCGGGCCTTGATGACCTTGCGGTCTTCCTCGCTCATCCGCCCGCCCACAGGCTTCAGCTTATGGAAGTCCCCCTTCTCGCCCTCGCGCCACGAGCCGAACGCACCCGCGTAATAGGTGCGTCCGGCGTTCGAGTGCTCATAGATCACATAGAAGCCGGTCTTCGCCTTGCCCTTGTCGCCGGCAGCCCGGCAGCGCGTGCGCACGTCCAGCATCAGCGGCAGATCGGGATCGAGCCCCGCGTCATGCAGCTGGGCCAGCACGTCGTCGAGTAGTTCGTGACGGTCAGCCATTGGCTACCCCCTTCGAGCGCTCAGCCGAACACTTAGGGCAGAGGTGCATCATAGGTCCACCATTGGTATCTCTAATTCGCGTCCAACCATTGGCCTTGGCCACAATCCAAGCACCTGCCGCCAGACCCGATTTATCGTCGTGCTGAACCTCCCCCTGCTCAATGAACCATTCGCAGCCATCAGTCGTCATGTTGAGAAGAGTACGGCCATCACAAAAAATGTCGGCCTGCCACGCAACGCTCATACATCACCCCCGCGCTTGCAGGCCAGCCAGATATACGCCCGGCCCTTAGCCGTGACCCGATACTGGCTATCGATCAAGCCCAGCTCAGTGCAGATGGTTTTCGAGGTGTAGCCCTGATGCCAGCCAGCCAGACACTTGAGCGTGCCGAGGCGGATTACCTCGCGCTTGGCCATGCCGCCAAAGTTGGCGTTACCCCATGCGGACTCAAGATCTTCATCGCTGACAAGCTGTTCAACAGTATCGGCCTTGAGCAGCAAACGAATGGACGCCCTCATCGCCCACCCCCTTGCCGCTCGCGATAGCCCTGGCAGTCAACGCAGCGCAGGCACGGCAGCTTGGCCAGCGCCTGCACGCGCTCGAACGGGATCGGCACGCCGCAGTCCTCGCATTGCTCTGCAACCGGGCATTCCCTGGCCAGCGCATGGTTCGCCAGGCGGCGGTCCAGCTCGTCCAGAATTCGGTCATTGGCGATATCGACTGCATCAGCCATCGGCGCGCCCCTCCTCATGCTTGCGGCGCACCACCGCACCCAGCTTGAACACACCCTGCACCAGGCGCTCGGCCAGCTGCTCGAACTCGGCCAGCTCATCGCAGTTCAGGTGGTCATCGTCCAGCGCCTTGGTCAGCTGCGAAATCAGCTCACCCTCGCGCCGCAGCATGTCGCCCAGGCTGGCCAGCAGCGCCTGGGGCGTATCCGTCTCGCGCAGGTCGCTCACATCAACGCCCACCCAGCCAATCGGATGCAGGATGGCGTCAACAATGCGCGGGTCGCGGGTCAGATCCAGCACCAGCTCAAGGTCATTGATGTTCGGCGTGTGCGTGCGGTTGGTGAGAGACAGCTTGTGATTGAGGGTGGTCGGGTTGACCTGGCCATCAACGGCGGCGATGGCGGTGGCGCCGCCCGGGTAATCGTGCGCTGCGTGGTGCAGCGCTTGAGGCAGAGTCAGAATCGAACGCTTCGCGCGCTCGACACTGCTCCAGCGGGAACGGTAAGGCATGGCAGAAACTCCCGAAGCCAGCCCAAAGGCGGGGCTTCATAGTCGTCAGGTGGTCGCATGCAGCCGGCGAACCGACCGCACCCCAGGCAAGGCCCATGCTCCGCACAGGCCCTGCCCCTTGCAGCTCGCCCGCCGGTGGCGGCAGCGGGCGAACAACCCCAGGCATCCCGGCCCGGGTGCGGCGCGTGGTGGTGGCACGCGCCAGGGAGGTGGCAGCAGCCTAAGCAAGCTGCCAGTGACCAGGGCGAGGGCTATTGATATAGTCCGCGCCATGGTCCTCCCTTCGTCAGGTGGTCCATACGCCTGCTGATCTGTGGTGGAGAGGCAGGCAACACAGAGCCCTAGGGCTCTGGCGGCCACCGCTACAACGGCGGCCGGGAAACAGGGCGCCTTACGGCGCCTTTTTTCTATGCAGCTTGAGCTGGCACCGGGAACAGCTCGGGCAGATCGGGCCGCAGCTCGTGCGGCAACACTTTGTAGTCGACAGCCCGGCATACAGCAGGAACACGCTCAGGCGGCACACGGCCAGACTTGAGCCACTTCCACACATGAGGCTGCTTGACGGTGCCGCCGACGCGGCGGGCGAGTTCGGACTGGCTGTTGCCGCACAGCCCCATGACCTTGTTCAGCGCCTCGCGGCACAGATCGGCATCAGTAGTGGTGGGCTCCATCGGAAATGCTCTGTGGTGGTAGGAACGCTAGCGAGATTATAACCACAGACATAATCCGTCAACACCAAGGTGATTGGACGAATATATAACCGAGGTTTTAGCATCGAAGGCATGGACTACCTAGACGCATCACAACTCCCAAGCCTCGCTGACCGGCTCAGCTACGCGATGAAGCAGCGCGGCATCGTGCAGGACGCCCTGGCTGCCCGCGCCGGCTGCTCGCAGACCGCCGTGCAGAAACTCACGTCAGGCAAAAGCAAAACCGGCAAGAGCAAGTTCCTGCCGGCCATTGCGCGAGCGCTCGACGTTGATGTTGATTGGCTGGAGCTGGGCAAAGTGCCCCCGCTGAGAGCGGCCGAGAGCAGCAACGTATACCGAATACGCCCCAAGGATGGCGGCCCTGTGATGCTTGATGAACTGTCGCCCTGGGACGACAACACGCCGCTTGATGATGACGAGGTTGCCTTGCCTATCTACAAGGAAGTTGAACTGGCATCCGGCCATGGCCGGTCTTCGGTGCAGATCGTGCCAGACCGCAAAATCAGGTTCTCCGCCTACACCCTGCGCATGGCCGGCGTCGATCCAGCTATGGCGGCTTGCGCCACCAACACCGGCAATAGCAACTTCCCGCTGATCCTCAATGGCGCGACCATCGGCGTCGACAAGGGCACTACCCGCATCGTCGACGGCCAGATCTACGCTATCGACCACGACGGCCAGTTGCGCGTGAAATTCCTGTACCGCCTGCCAGGCGGCGGAATCAGGCTGCGCAGCTACAACAGAGAAGAGTACCCGGACGAGGACTACACATTCGACCAGGTTATGGAGCAGCGCATCCAGATCATCGGCTGGATCTTCTGGTGGTCAACCCTCAACCACCTCAACTCACCACCGCTGCTTTAAAAATTATTACCTTGGTAATTGCCAAGGATTAAAACCGCAGTTATCTTTTGCCTCGTCTCTCCACCACAGAGCCGAGGTAAACCATGTCTGCATCTGTTCACGCGCTCCCGTCGTGCCCGACTGAGCGCATCTTCGAACTGCGCCGCGCCACCCAGGCAGCCGGCTGCCAGTTCTCTCGCGTAAAACCCAAGCCCCGCACCGCGCCGGCCCCCTTCGATCCGAACGATGGAGGGCGCGCCGCATGAAACCCACCATCGAAGAACTGCTGCTGCAGATCGTCAGCAGCGCGCTGATCATCAATCAGCAAGGCAAGTGGCACGCCTTTGTAGACCTACAAGGCCACGTCAGCGCGTTCTGCGTTCGAGTTTGCTCGGCTGACACCAACTATCAGGACACAAGTCACGAAGCCGACCGCCGCACCGGATACTGGCATTCCGAGTACCTGTCGCCACAAGCCTGCCAATCCAAGCTAGCAAGCACCCTCACCTGGCTGCAGGGCTACCTCGATATGCCTGCTACCCCATCGCACGAGGTGGCCGCATGAACTTCACCCTCCCCGAAGACGGCCTGCAGCGCCTCGCTGCCCAGCTCAACCTATCCGGCACGTTCACCCACGCCCTGCGCTCTGCCTACGGCCACCGGCTGGAGGCCCGCGTACGGATCGAGCGCGGCCAACCCAACACCACCGTGCGCATCCAGATGGGCGACCAGGCGCACAGCCTCGACGTGCAAACCGCCCACCCCGAGAAGCACCTGCAGGTCGCGGACTTCATCGACGCAATCGCCAACGGCCGCGTAGACGGCGGCGAGCTGGCACCGCCACGCGTCACCCGTGAGCCACTGCTGCCCGAGCCGCCCGCCCTGCTTGACGAAACCCAGCTCGGCCGGCTCAAGCACATGGTGCGCTACGGCGGCTTTACCAGCCTCGAAACCGGCCACGAGCACCCGATCCTCGTGGCCGTGCACCGCACCCGCCCGGCCGAGGGCGTGACCGTCATCGCCAGCATCGGCACCGCCCGCCCGCGCACCAAGTGTTTCACCGTGCGCGGCGATCAGCGCACGTGCCTCAAGCGCCTGCTGATCAGCATCGAGGATCTGCACATCGGCGCCACGCCCCAGCGCGCGGCCGCAGCGTGAGGAAGCCGCCATGTCCAACACCCTCAAGTACACCGCCCAGCGCCTCGGCATTGGGCACCGCGATCTGATGCGCCGCATGCGCGAAAAGGGCCTGCTCGACCGCTACAACCTGCCCGCCAACCCGGAGCTGACCAAGCTCTATCTGGTCACGCGCGAACACCGCTACCACCACCCCGAGCACGGCATGCAGTTCCCGCGCACCACCCGCGTAACCGACGCCGGCATTCCGTGGCTCGCCGAGAAACTCGGCATCGAGCGCCCGATGCCGGAGCCGCAGCAGGACCCGCGCGATGTCGCCTGACCTCATCTACACCACCCCGGACGGGCGGCAGATCACCCCGACCTCTGCCCGCCAGTGGGTGGCCGTTATTTCCAAGCTGCCCACCAAGGACGAGCGCAAAGCAGCCATTGCCAACCACGTGCCCGAACACCTGCGCGAACTCGTTCGCACCATGGGCCGCATCGCCTGGGAACACCCAGCCCGGAGCCAACAATGAAAGACATCAAGCTACTCGACGACACCCTGATCGAGCTGCTGCGCCTGCCCGAAGCCGAGCGCAACAGCGAAGTCATCAGCAGCGCCCTGCACCTGGCGGCCAGCGCTGCCGGCCTGCGCCTCGGCCAGGCCACCGACCTGCAGCTGCAGCACATGCAGCTCGAAGGCGCCGTGGCGCGCCTCACCGAGGGCCTGGGCGACGGCTTCACCCACCGCACCGCCCTGCGCCTCGGCCCGAACCTGAGCGGCATCGAGCTGTTCGCCTCCATCGAAGCCATCGGCAAGGCCGACGAGATCCGCTTCACCGGGTTCGGCTCCACCGCCCAGGGCGTGCTCAGCCAGCTCAACCAGGCCATCGCCGCGTTCGGCATCCACGTCGGGCCGGCCAAGCCCAAGGCGCGCCACCCCAACAAGAACCCGCTGCGCCTACTGCCGCGTGAGGCCCGCCGCGCATGAGCCCGACCAACGACCAACAGCAGCCCCTGCGCCTGCTGCCAGCCCCCAGGCCGACAACGCTGGACATGCTCTTCCGCATGTTCGGCACCGTCCTGATCCCGCTGGAAGCCGTGCGCACCGAACTGTTCCGCAACCTCAACGCAGATCGCTTTGGCCGCCAGGTCGGCACCGCCGCCATCCCCCTGCCGGTCAC
Source organism: Pseudomonas sp. GD04158 (assembly GCF_029834875.1). Taxonomy (NCBI): domain Bacteria; kingdom Pseudomonadati; phylum Pseudomonadota; class Gammaproteobacteria; order Pseudomonadales; family Pseudomonadaceae; genus Pseudomonas; species Pseudomonas sp. GD04158. The sequence goes on from NZ_JAODYT010000029.1 coordinate 22,849, forward strand.
CACCCTGCAGGAGAGCACCAAGGCCCTGCGCTACATCGAGATCCACCACCTGGCCGCCCACATCGACCAACGCGCCGGCCAAGCCGACGACGACCTGGCCAAGGCGCTGGGCAAAGAGCAGGAGAGCTGAACCATGGCACGGCCCCACAAGGCACACCTTGCCTACTGCCCGATCCCCCGCAAGGGCGCGCTCATGCGCCGGCTTGCTACCGGCCAGTACCAGGCCACGCCGCTCGGTCTAGAGGCGCGCTGCACCGTGTGCAACGAGTACTGGCCGGCCGACACCGAGTTTTTCCACCTCAACCAGAGCTCCACCACCGGCCTGGGCGCACGTTGCAAGGCATGCGACATCGACTGCCGAGCCGAAGCCCAGGCTGCCTGATCCACCCAAAACCACCTGACCGCCGCACCCGCTGCCACCACCAGCGCCCGGCAAACACGAGGAGCACCACCATGGAACTGACCACCCCGCAGATCTACGGCATCTTCGCCGCACTCAGCTGCGCCGCCATCGCCGGCTTTATCTTCTACTGCATCGGCCTGCGCGCTGGCCGCGACGCTGGCGAGAAGCAAGGCCGAGAGACCGCCGCCAAACACTGCAAAGCCATCGTGCATCCACTGCGCGAGGCGCTGGCCGAGCACCGCGACCTGCTTGACGCCCGCACCCGCGAGGCCATGACCCTGCGCGCCAACATCAAGGCGGAAGCCGACGACCACGGCAAGGTCGAGCGCGGCTTGCTCAACCGCCTCGCCGCCGCCGCCCCACTCAGCGACGAAGACCATGCCGTTCTGCTGGCCGTGGCCAACAAGCTGGAGCTGGCAGCGGGCACCTTCGCCGGCCTCGGCTCGCACGACCACGCCCGCTTCAGCCGCCACCTGATGGCCCAGGTACTGGACATCGCCGACCGCATCAAGAAGGCCCAGGCCAACACCCAGCCCCACCCCGACAGCGAGCTGATCGAGTGGCTGAACGATAACGCCGTTCACTACATCCCCGACATGAGCCTTGTTCAGATCGAGATGCCCACTCTACTCACGGCTGCCGACACCTGGCCGCCTCACCTTCGCCAGATGCTGCGCGCAGGAATCGCGAAACAGGCCGCAGAAGCAGTGGAGAACGCAGCATGAGCTGGATCATCACCCGCACCGGCAAGCGCTTCGACCTCCTCGAACCGGCCGCCCACATGGTCGACCCGACCGACATCGCCCACGCGCTCAGCATGCAGTGCCGCTTCAACGGCCACGTGAAGTCCTTCTACAGCGTCGCCCAGCACTGCCTCGTCGTCGCCGAGCTGGTGCCGGCGCAGTACCAGCTGGAAGCCCTGCTGCACGACGCCACCGAGGCCTATGTGGGCGATCTGGTCAGCCCGCTCAAGCAGGCCCTGCCCGAGTACCGCCAGATCGAAATGCGCGTCTGGCACGCCATCTGCCACCGCTTCGACATCGAGCCCGTGCTGCCGCCCTGCGTGCATGACGGCGACCTGATCGCCCTCGCCACCGAAAAGCGCGACCTGATGCCGGCGCACGCCGACGCCTGGCCGTGCCTGGTCGGCACCCACCCCGCGCAGTTCCGCATCAAGCCCATGAGCCAGGCCGAGGCCGCACAGGCCTACTTCAACCGCCTGATGGAACTGCTGGCCACCACCCACCGCGCGAGGGCTGCAGCATGACCGAGCAGACCACTATCGCGTACATCGACATCGAAAGAGTCGAGCAAATGGCGGCCTACTACGAGGCTCCGGCCGGCCTCTTCGACTGGCTGGATCTGATGAAGGATCTGAACAGCACCCGCAACCCACAGAGCCGCGAGGATGACGAACGCGAGGCGTTCGAGGCGTGGTACGTCAGCGGCTGGAAGCACAACGGCTTCCAGCGCACCCACTGTGGCGGCGGCTACCTGATCGCCGCCGTCGAACAGGCCTGGCAAGGCTGGAAGGCGCGGGCCGATCTACTAGCCCCCGCGCCAACTGCTGCCGCACTCGATGTCCTGGCAGAGCGCATCCGGCAGATCAATGTCGAGGCCTGGACGCCTGCTCACGATGACCTGTACTGCGCAGCGGAACTGCCACGAGCCGCTGCCGCATACATTCTTAATGGCACCAACGACGATGCACCATACATCTGGCCGTTCGCGGCGAAATGGTGGAAGCCCAAGGATGCACGCGCGAACTATGTTCGTGCCGCAGCCCTGATCCTGGCCGAGATCGAGCGCATCGATCGCCACCAATCCGGCTCGCCCGAAGGGCTCAACCAGCCGCAGCAAGGGGGCGACCAATGACCCAAGCCCCCGCCACCACCGTAGCCACTGCCGTGCAACAGCACGGCGGCGGCCGTCACCCGCTGAACCTGCTGTGCACGGCGCCGGCCGGCCGCCTGCAGGACTCGCGCGGGGGCGCTATAAACCGCCGCGCCGAAGGCGCGACATCATCCCACCCCCTGCCCGCCAGCTGCGCAGCAGCTGCACACCCCACGACAGGCGTGCGCCGCGCCCGCGAGTTGAGCCCATCGCTCCGCTCTCAAAATTGCCAGCACGCGCAGCTTGTCGAGGGGTATAAGCACATGATTCTAGAAAGGAATGTCGCCCTCTGGAGGCCCAGGGGGCGCAGGCAAATCGATCAGCGGAAGCCCTCTTTGTGCCTGCAGGATGTTTTGCGCACTGATCTTTATGCCTTCAAGCCGGGGAGCAAAGCGATTTACGCGGTCATGAAGCCTGCCGAGATCGGTCACTTCATCGCCCCCGAAATACTTCATCCAATCGTGGATACAGAAGCGAAGCTGCATGCCTACTCCCATCCTTTCAGCATTCAACTCTGTCTTTTGCGCTTCATTCAGACGGTCGAGAAGATCACTCAGAACGGCGCGTCGGAGAGCGTTGTTTATGTCGTAGTCAGCGAATGCCGCCTCTGCATCGAAGCTACCAATGACGCTGATACCCTCAGAACAAAGAGCTATGAGTTGTTCAGATCGCGCCAGATCTTGCTCGTGCTTCTCGCTGACTCTGTCAGCCCTTTCACGCACCCGCAGGTGAATGGGGACAATGACAGCGACTGCGATAGCGACTATCGAACCAATGGCCTGAACCCAGCCGGAAGCGTCTTCTGGCAACCAGCCATGCTTTACCCAGTAGCCGACAGAGCCAACCAGCAGCCACAAAGTGGCACCGCCGACCAGCAACCACCACATAGCCCACAGACTCCATTCCTCCATCTTCTGCGTAACTTCAAAACGCGCCATACCCCTCAGCCCCGTGCTGGAAACAACCGCGCGAGCTTGCCGGCACCCTGCCACCATGTCCAGCGGGGTGCAGCATGACCATCAACGCCCCCGTCATCCGCTACCACGGCGGCAAGTTCCGCTTGGCGCCCTGGGTCATTGAGCACTTCCCGCCCCATCAGGTCTACGTCGAGCCGTTTGGCGGCGCTGCCGGCGTCCTGATGCAGAAGGCTCGCAGCCACGGCGAGGTCTACAACGACCTAGACGGCGATATCGTCAACCTGTTCCGTGTGCTGCAGAACGCCAACCAGCGCGAGGCCCTAGCCGAGCTACTGGTACTAACGCCCTACGCTCGCGACGAGTTCGAGCTGGCATGGATCTACACCGAAGAGCCAGTGGAGCGAGCACGCCGCACAGTGATCCGCGCACAGATGGGCTTCGGATCGGCCGGCGCGAGCAAGGGCACCACGGGCTTTCGCATCGACTGCTATCGCCAGTACGGCACGGCCCAGCAGCTATGGGCACGCTACCCGGAGCAACTGGCTGCGATCGGCAAGCGCCTCGCCGGCGTTCTCATCGAGAACCGGCCGGCGATCGACATCATGCTCGCGCACGACTCGCCCCAGGCCCTGCACTACGTCGACCCGCCGTACATGCACGACACCCGCGTGCGTGGCGCGCAGAAGGGCCGCTACTACCGGCACGAGCTGGACGACAACCAGCACGCCGAGCTGCTGGCCACCCTCAACCAGCTGCAGGGCATGGTGGTGCTCAGCGGCTACCCGAGCCAGCTGTACATGGAACGCCTCGAGGGCTGGACGATGAATAGCACCTCAGCACGCATCAGTGCCGGCCGAGGCGGCGACACCCGCACAGAGTGCCTATGGATCAACCCCGCCTGCATGGCTGCACTGCAGCAGCGCGGGCTCCCGCTGGAGGGCGCGGCATGAACGACCCTATCAACCAGCTGCCCGGGGATCAGGCCAGCCTGCTCGCCGCCCTGCAGGATCTGGTCGCCCAGCTCAAGCGCCCCCAGGTGCCGGCAGAGGATCAGTTGTGGACCACCGAGGACATCGCCGACTACCTCAAGCTGGCCGTCGACACCACAGAGCGCCGGGTCGTGACCCGGCCGGACTTCCCTGCGCCGCTGCAGCCCTGCGACACCGGCCCGCGCGCGGCCAAGCGGTGGTTTGCCGTCGACGTGCGCGCATGGGCCAGGAAGAACGCCTCGAAACTCCCCGTTGGCAGGACCGGCCGCAAGGCCGCCTGATCAATCCAATCGCCCGGCCACTTCGGTGGCCGTGGCGTTGTAGTACACCATCAGCGAACGTGGATCACGATGCCCGGTCATCCGGGCCAGATCCAGCACATCGAGCTTTCTGGCCAGGCGCGTCGTAGCCTCATGCCGGGTATCGTGAAAGCGCAGGTCATCGATCTCCAGCCTATCCCGCACCCTCCTAAACAACGCATCAGCGTTCGCCGAGGTGACCGTGAAGAGATTGTCCCGCCCCTTCGCCGCATCGAGCAGGATCTGCAGCAGCTGCACCGCGCGCTTGGTCAGCGGCACATTGCGCGCGTCACCGTTCTTGGTCTTGGCCAGCCGCACATAGCGATCAGCGAGCCGCGTTGCCGGCTTGGTCAGCCCCAGGATCTCGCCCTGGCGCATCGCCGTTTCCAGGGCGATCAGAAAGGCATAGGCCACTTCTTGCGTTTTGGTGGTGGGCGGCCGCCCTTCTACATAGCCCATGCCATCGAGCAGGGTCTTTTCTTCCTCGGCGCTGATGCGCCGATCACGCGGCCGGTTGTTGCCTGGGCGCTTCACCTCACGCACCGGGTTATGCCTGCACCACTTCCACTCAGTGCGCGCCTGCTCGAACACGCTAGACAGCAACGTCATCTCGCGCCGCACGCTCGGGCCTTCAACCAGCTTCAGGCGGGCGTCACGCCATTCGGCGATCTGGTCCGCCGTCACGTCGCCCAGGCGCTCGCCTACGAACTCCAGTTCATTGAGCAGCTTGTCCAGGCGCACTTCCTCCCAGCGCTTGCCCTCCTTGGTCGGCGTCACCTCGGCCTTGTACCGGCCGATGGCATCTGCCAGAGTGGAATTGCTGCCGGACGAATGGCCAGGGATCGCGGCCAGAATCTCAGCCTCGCGCTGAGTCGCCCAGGCCACCGCCTGGGCCTTGGTCGGGAACGTCTGAGACTCCCGCACGCCACGCTTTACGATCTCAGCCCGCCAGCCCCCGCTACGCTTCCTGTACGACGCCACGCCCGCCCCCTGTTTGGCGTAATTTTGGCGTAAACACTAACACGTAACTGCCCGAAACTGCCCTTAGCTGCGGCGATGCAAAACAGCGAAACCCTTCTAATACGGGGGCTGCACGGAACTGGCAGAAACTGCCGCTAACTGCCATCCGACTTAGAGTCTCCCCCGGGGCACCAACCGTTTCAAGAGCCCGCAAGACTTAGGTCCTGCGGGCTTTTTCATATCTGTGCGAACAACGCCGGCGATTGTTGCAACGACATTACTGGCGCACGCTCTCCGTGCCTCGGCAAGCCCCGTAAAACCTGGCCGGCGACCTTTCCGGCGGGGGTTGGCAATTGCGTAAAAGTTAGCGTAGAGTGATCGAACTGTTTGCATGGGTCGCTGTGAATCGTGACTCTGGTGCAGCAGATCATCTAGATCCGCTACATCCCGCTCGACTTCTATTACTCCTTGCAACCAGTCTCAGCCCTCTATACTTGGAGGCTGTCATCAACTCTAGTTTCAAGGAAAAAGACATGTCGAATCGTCAGAACGGTACCGTCAAGTGGTTTAACGACGAGAAAGGTTTTGGTTTTATCACTCCCGAGAGCGGTCCGGATCTGTTCGTGCACTTCCGCGCGATCGAAGGTAACGGCTTCAAGAGCCTGAAAGAAGGCCAGAAAGTCAGCTTCATCGCTGTGCAAGGTCAAAAAGGCATGCAGGCCGACCAGGTTCAGATCCTGGGCTGATTGCCGCTGCTTTGAAGAACCCCTGATCTCGATCAGGGGTTTTTTTATGCTCGCAGAAAAGTCGCGGTTAGAATGACGCGCCCTTTCGTCACAGCGAGCCCATCATGCCGAAGCACCAGCTACGCCCGCAGGGAGACTTCCCCACAGCCGGGCTGATTCGTCGCCTGGCGGCGATCTTCTACGACTTCCTGCTTTGCGTAGCCCTGATCATGGTCGTCACCCTGATCTACCAGCAAGGTTTTCTGCGCCTGCTCCACGGTGGCGACACGCTGCTGGCCATGTCCGAGGCCGGCGCGCTGGACCATGACCCGGTGCTCGCCAGCCTGGTGCTGCTGGCGCTGTTCGCCTTCTTCGCCAAGTTCTGGACCCATAACGGCCAGACCTTGGGCATGCAGGCCTGGGGGCTGCGCATCCAGAACACCGACGGCAGCGCCATCGACCTGTGGCAGGCCCTGCTGCGCTTCGTGGTCGCCATCGGCTCCTGGCTGTTCGCCGGCCTGGGCTTTCTCTGGCTGCTGTGGGACAAACAGGGCCGCACCTGGCATGACATCTATTCCGACAGCCGCGTGGTGCAACTACCCAAGAACATCCACAAGAAGTAACGCGCGGCAGATGCAAAAAAGCCGGTTCACTGAACCGGCTTTTTCATGCGCGCTGTGTACTCAGCCCGCCCTGCGCAGCAACCAGACTCCGGCCAGTGCACAGATGCCCGCCGGTACCAGCACGGCCAGTAGCGGCGAGAAACCGAACACCAGGCTCGACGGCCCGAGCAGGTCCTGGGCGATACGGAAGATGAAGCCCACCAGCACGCCGGTGAACACGCGCTGGCCCAGTGTCACCGAACGCAGCGGGCCGAAAATGAAGGAAATCGCCATCAGCACCAGCGCCCCCGTCACCAGCGGCTGCAGCACCTTGGTCCAGAACGCCAGCCAGTAACGGGCGTTGTTCAGCCCCTGCTCGGCCAGATAGTGGATGTACTGCCACAGACCGGTGATGGACAGCGACTCGGGCTCCATCACCACGGTGCTGAGCAGTTGCGGGCTAAGCTCGATATCCCAACGCTCTTCACGCTGATTGACCACTTCCGAGCGATCGTCATGCAGGAAGGTGGTCTGCACGTTGCGCAGCACCCAGTGATCGCCCCTGTGCTCGGCACGACGGGCGAAACTGGCCGACTGCAGACGACGCTCATCGTCGAAACGATAGCGCGTTACCCCGAGCAGCAGGCCACCCGGCTGCACGGCGTTGATATGCACGTATTCCTGCCCCTGACGGTGCCACATGCCACGCTTGGAACTCTGCGCCGCGCCACCGCCCTGGGCCAGGGCCCGGTCGGCCTGGGCCTGGTTCTCGGTCAGCGGCGCAACGTACTCGCCGATCAGGATGCCGGCCAGCATCAGCACCAGCATGGGTTTCATCACCGCCCAGACGATACGACCGATGGACACGCCCGCGGCGCGCATGATGGTCAGCTCGCTGTTGCTGGCCAGGGTGCCGAGACCGATCAGGCAGCCGATCAGTGCCGCCATCGGCAACATCTCGTAGGCGCGGCGCGGTGCGGTCAACAGCACGTACCAGAGCGCCTGGCCGAGGCCATAGTCGCCCTTGTTCAGGTCGCTCAGCTCGTCGATGAAGGCGAACAGCAGGGCCAGGCCCAGGATGATGCCCAGCACCGTGAGGATGGCGAAGAAGACCTGGGCACCGATGTAGCGATCGAGCTTAGCCATGGGCCACCTCCGCAGCGCGGCGGCTGGCCCACCACAGACTCAGACGCTCCCAATAGAGCAACAACAGGCCGATCCCCAGGAAGATGCCATGTACCCACCACAACCCCAGCGCGGGCGGCAGCCGCCCCTTGTCCAAGGCGCCACGGGCGGCGATCAACAGGCCCAGGTATGCCATATAAAGGAAGATCGCCGGCAGCAGCTTGAGGAAGCGCCCCTGACGCGGATTGACCTTGGAAAGCGGCACGGCCAGCAGGGTGACCACGAACACCAGCAGCGGAATCGACAGACGCCACTGCAGCTCGGCCTGAACGCGCGGGTCATCGCTGCCGAACAGCTCGCGAGTCGGCATCGCTTCACGCTCGCTGGCCTCGATGGCCACCTCCGGCTTGGGCAGCAGTACGCCATAGGTGTCGTACTGGATGACGCGGTAATCGGCCTCGCCTGGCTCGCCGTCGTAGCGGTAGCCGTTTTCCAGAATCAGGTAACGGCTGCCGTCAGCCTGAATCTCCTGACGCCCACTCTCGGCCAGCAGCACGGTGATGCCGCGCTCGGAACTGCCGTCGCTGGAGAAACGCTTCTCCGACATGAACACCCCGCGCAGCTCGCTGCGATCGGCCGACAGCTCCTGTGAATAGGTCACCCGCGAGCCATCTTTCATCGACTGGAAGCGCCCCGGCACCAGGGTATCGAGTTCGGTCAGGGCATCCTGCTCGTTGAGGATACGCGCCACGCTGGCCACCCCCTGCGGTGCCAGACCCAGGCTGAGCCAGCCGACCAGCAGGGCGACGACCAGCGCCGGCGCCATGCTGTAGGCGGTCAGACGCTGCTGGCTGACGCCGGTGGCCGACAGCACGGTCATCTCGCTGTCCAGATACAGACGCCCGTAGGCCAGCAGGAAACCGAGGAACAGCCCCAGCGGCAGAATCAACTGCAGGAAGCCGGGAATCCGGTAACCCATGATCAGAAACAGCACGCCTGGATCCAGCGCGCCCTGCGCGGCCTGCGCCAGGTATTTGATGAAACGGCCGCTCATGATGATCACCAGCAACACGGCGCTCACCGCGCTGAGGGTCACCAGCACTTCGCGGGACAGATAACGGAAGACGATCAAACCGGACGCTCCAGGGTTGTCAGGCTCAGGCGCGAGCGCTCAAACTAGCCGCACCTACTTGCCGGCCCACCGCAGGGTGGACCCTCGAAAAATGGCGGCCATTATCCGTCAAACCCGACTCTTTGTCTTGGGGACAGCTCATATGGAATTCCTCGTCAAAAGCACACGCCCGGAAACCCTGAAGACCGCCACCCTGGTCGTCGCCATCGGCGAAGGCCGCAAACTGGGAGAAGCCGCCAAGGCCGTCGACCAGGCCAGCAATGGTGCCCTCTCCGCCGTGCTCAAGCGCGGCGACATCGCCGGCAAGCCGGGCCAGACCCTGCTGCTGCACAGCCTGCCGGGGCTCAAGGCCGAGCGCGTGCTGCTGGTGGGCTGCGGCAAGGGCGATCTATCCGACCGCCAACTGCGCAAATTGGTTGCCAGCGTGCACGGCGTGCTCAAGGGCCTGGGCGGCAGCGACGCCCTGCTGGCCCTCGGCGAGCTAAAGGTCAAGGGCCGCGACGCCTATGGCAAGACCCGTCTGATCGTGGAGACCCTGGCCGACGGCGACTACCTGTTCGAGCAGTTCAAGAGCAAGAAGGCCGATCCGCGCGCCTTGAAGAAAATCACCCTGGTCGCCGACAAGGCCGAGCTGGCCGATGCCGAGCGCGCTCTACAGCATGCCCGCGCCATCGCCACTGGCGTGGCCTTCACCAAGGATCTCGGCAACCTGCCGCCGAATCTCTGCCATCCCAGCTACCTGGCCGAAGAGGCCAAGGCCCTGGGCAAGGCGCACAAGAACCTCAAGGTGGACATCCTCGACGAGAAGAAGCTCAAGGAGCTCGGCGCCGGCGCCTTCCTCGCCGTGGCCCAGGGCAGCGAGCAGCCGCCGCGGATGATCGTCATGCACTACCAGGGCGGCAAGAAGGACGAAAAACCCTTTGCCCTGGTCGGCAAGGGCATCACCTTCGACACCGGCGGCATCAGCATCAAGCCGGCCGCCGGGATGGACGAGATGAAGTACGACATGTGCGGCGCCGCCAGCGTGTTCGGCACCCTCAAGGCCGTGCTCGAGCTGCAACTGCCGATCAACCTGGTGTGCCTGCTGGCCTGCGCCGAGAACATGCCCAGCGGTCGCGCCACCCGCCCCGGCGACATCGTCACCACCATGAGCGGGCAGACCGTGGAAATCCTCAACACCGACGCCGAAGGCCGCCTGGTGCTGTGCGATACCCTGACCTACGCCGAGCGCTTCAAGCCGCAGGCGGTGATCGACGTGGCCACCCTCACCGGTGCCTGCATCGTCGCCCTGGGCAGCAACGTCTCCGGCCTGATGGGCAACAACGACGCACTGATCAAGCAGATCCTCAAGGCCGGCGAAACCGCCGACGACCGTGCCTGGCAACTGCCGCTGTACGACGAGTACCAGGAGCAGCTGGACAGCCCCTTCGCCGACATCGCCAATATCGGCGGGCCGAAGGCCGGCACCATCACCGCCGGCTGCTTCCTGTCGCGTTTCGCCAAGAATTTCCACTGGGCGCACCTGGACGTCGCCGGCACCGCCTGGATCAGCGGCGGCAAGGACAAGGGCGGCAGCGGTCGCCCCGTGCCGCTGCTGACCCAGTACCTGCTGGATCGCGCCAAGGTCTGATGCACCGCCAGCCCGGATGCAGTCCGGGCGACGGTCCCCGTAGGAGCGAGCGCCACTCGCGAACCTGGCGCTCGCTCCTACAGCCGCCCTTCAACGTCGAAAGCCTCCAGATGCCCAGAATCGAGTTCTACGTTCTCTCCTCCAGCGACGCCGAAGGTCGCCTGCGCGCGGCCTGCCAACTAGCGCTCAAGGCCTGGGGCGCCGGCCTGCCGGTGTTCGTCCGGGGCAGCGACGAGGCGCAGTGCATCGAGCTCGACGAACTGCTGTGGCGCTTCAAGGCCGAGCGCTTCGTGCCCCACGACCTGCACCGCGACGCGCCGCAGGCACCGGTGGTACTGGGCGTGGACGAAGTGCCGAGCCACGAGCAAAGCGTGCTGATCAACCTTGGCAGCAGCCTGTCTCCGCATGTCGAACGCTTCTCCCGCATCATCGAGATCGTCAACCAGCAGCCGGAACTGCTGAGCGCCTGTCGCGAGAATTTCCGTAACTATCGCCAGCGCGGGTATGATCCCAAACGCGTCGAACTTTAACCTTCGATCGACGCTCACAACACAGGCCACCCTGCCCTTTCGCCCGCTGTGCCGACCGCCATGGACACCCCCAAACCTCCGCAAAAACCCGCTCAGTTGCTGCACGACCTGGAGTCGATTCGCGAACTGCTGGGCGACGAAAGCCAGGAACCGCCGCTGCTGATCGACTCGCTCGACCCGGACAGCATTCCGGTGCTGTCCGATATCGTCAGCGCGCCGCCCGGCCCGCCGCCGCCCTTTCATGTCACGCCGACGCCCAAACCGGCGCCAGCCACGCAGACTGCTGCGGCCGCCTCGCCGGCAGCTGGCCCGCTGCGCGAACGCCTGGAGCCGCGCCTGCATGACAGTGCCCGCGAACTACAACACCTCAATGCCGAGCTGCGCGCCGCCGCCCAGCTGATCCTGCAGGACGTCATCGACGATTTCGTGCCGCAGATCGAAGCCGAGCTCAAACGTCGCCTGGAAGCGCGCCTGCCGCGCCTGCTGCCGCCGCGCAAGCCCTGACAGCACACGGCCAATAGCTGGTGCGCCCGGCGCACCCGACGACCGCATCCGCCATGCCAAAGATGGCGGTTTCAGCCGCCCAGCAGCGCGAGACTTATGGCTTGTCCTGTAGACGCGGTATACTTGCCGGCTTTTCCGATCAGCCGTCACAAGGGTCCCGCCGCGCATGGACAAGACCTACCAGCCGCACGCCATCGAATCCAACTGGTACCAGACCTGGGAGCAGAACAACTACTTCGCCCCACAAGGTAGCGGTGAGCCGTACACCATCATGATCCCGCCGCCGAACGTCACCGGCAGCCTGCACATGGGGCACGGCTTCAACAACGCGATCATGGATGCGCTGATCCGCTTCCGCCGCATGCAGGGCCGCAACACCCTGTGGCAGCCGGGCACCGACCACGCCGGTATCGCCACCCAGATGGTGGTAGAGCGCCAGCTGGCCGCTCAGGGCATCGGCCGTCACGACCTGGGCCGCGAGAAGTTCCTGGAGAAGGTCTGGGAGTGGAAGAACCAGTCCGGCGGCACCATCACCCGGCAGATCCGCCGCCTGGGCAGCTCGGTGGACTGGTCGCGCGAGCGCTTCACCATGGACGACGGTCTATCCGAAGCGGTCAAGGAAGCCTTCGTGCGCCTGCACGAGGATGGCCTGATCTACCGCGGCAAGCGCCTGGTCAACTGGGACACCAAGTTCCACACCGCCATTTCCGACCTGGAAGTGGAAAACCACGACGAGAAAGGCTCGCTGTGGAACCTGCGCTACCCGCTGGCCGACGGCAAGAAGACCGCCGACGGCAAGGACTACCTGATCGTCGCCACCACCCGCCCGGAAACCATGCTTGGCGACAGCGCCGTGGCCGTGCATCCGGAAGACGAGCGCTACAAGGCGCTGATCGGCAGCTTCGTCGAACTGCCGCTGGTGGGCCGCCGCATTCCGATCGTCGCCGACGACTATTGCGACCCCGAGTTCGGCACCGGCTGCGTGAAGATCACCCCGGCGCACGACTTCAACGACTACGAAGTGGGTAAGCGCCACAACCTGCCGCTGATCAACATCTTCGACGCCGACGCCGCCGTGCTGGCGCGCGCCCAGGTGTTCAACCTCGACGGCAGCGTCAATAGCGAGGTGGACGGCAGCCTGCCGGCCGAATACGCCGGCCTGGACCGCTTCGAGGCGCGCAAGCGCATCGTCGCTGCCTTCGAAGCCGCGGGCCTCTTGGAGAAGATCGAAGACCACGCGCTGAAAGTACCGAAGGGCGACCGCTCCGGCACCGTGATCGAGCCGTGGCTGACCGACCAGTGGTACGTCTCCACCAAGCCGCTGGCCGAGAAGGCCATCGCCGTGGTCGAGAGCGGCGAGATCCAGTTCGTGCCCAAGCAGTACGAGAACATGTACTTCAGCTGGATGCGCGACATCCAGGACTGGTGCATCAGCCGTCAGCTGTGGTGGGGCCACCGCATCCCGGCCTGGTACGACGAGGCCGGTAACGTCTATGTCGGCCGCGACGAGGCGGAAGTGCGCGCCAAGCACAACCTCGAAGGCGTCGCCCTGCGTCAGGACGAAGACGTGCTGGACACCTGGTTCAGCTCCGGCCTGTGGACCTTCTCCACCCTTGGCTGGCCCGAGCAGACCGATTTCCTCAAGACCTTCCACCCCACCGACGTGCTGGTCACCGGCTTCGACATCATCTTCTTCTGGGTCGCGCGGATGATCATGCTGTCGACCCACCTGACCGGGCAGATCCCGTTCAAGACCGTGTACGTGCACGGTCTGGTGCGCGACGGCCAGGGCCAGAAGATGTCCAAGTCCAAGGGCAACGTGCTCGACCCGCTGGACATCGTCGACGGCATCACCCTGGACGAGCTGCTGGAAAAACGCACCAGCGGCATGATGCAGCCCAAGCTGGCCGAGAAGATCGCCAAACAGACCCGCGCCGAGTTCCCCGAGGGCATCGCCAGCTACGGCACCGACGCCCTGCGCTTTACCTTCTGTTCACTCGCGACGACAGGCCGCGACGTGAAGTTCGACATGGGCCGCGTCGAGGGCTACCGCAACTTCTGCAACAAGCTGTGGAACGCCACCAACTTCGTCCTGGAAAACACCGAAGGCAAGGACTGCGGCGTCAATGGCGAGCCGGTGGAGCTGTCCGCCGTCGACCGCTGGATCATCTCGGCCCTGCAGCGCTGCGAGCAGGACGTCACCCGCCACCTCGACGCCTTCCGCTTCGACCTGGCCACCCAGGCCCTGTACGAATTCGTCTGGGACGAGTACTGCGCCTGGTACCTGGAGCTGGTCAAGCCGGTGCTGTGGGACGAAACCGCCAGCGCCGAGCGCCAGCGCGGCACCCGTCGCACCCTGGTACGGGTGCTGGAAGTGATCCTGCGCCTGGCTCATCCGTTCATGCCCTTCATCACCGAAGAGATCTGGCAGCGCATCAAGGCCCTGGCCGGCAAGGACGGCGCCACCCTGATGCTGCAGCCCTGGCCGGTGGCAGCCGAGGAGCGCATCGACGCCGCCGCCGAGGCCGATATCGAGTGGGTCAAGCAGCTGATGCTCGGCGTACGGCAGATCCGTGGCGAGATGAAGATCTCCATGGCCAAGCGTATCGACATCATCGTGGCCAACGCCTCGGACTCCGACCTGCGCCGCCTGGCCGACTTCGAGCCGCTGCTGAGCAAGCTGGCCAAACTGGAGTCGGTCCGCGTGCTGGGCGCAGGCGAGGAAGCGCCGATGTCCGCCACTGCCTTGGTCGGCGAGATGCAGGTGCTGGTGCCGATGGCCGGGCTGATCGACAAGGACGCCGAGCTGGCGCGCCTGGACAAGGAAGTCGCTCGCCTGCAGGGCGAAGTGCAGCGCGTCGGCGGCAAGCTGGCCAATGAAGGCTTCGTCGCCAAGGCGCCGGCCGAAGTGCTGGACAAGGAACGCGCCAAGCTGGCCGAGGCCGAGCAGGCGCTGAGCAAGCTGGTGGAACAGCGCGGCAAGATCGCCGCGCTCTGATCCCAGCGCAATACCCACAGGCCCGCGCCCTAACCGGCGCGGGTTTTGTTTTTTCTGCAGAGGCCCCACTCGGCCTCCGTTTCATCGATTGACCGGTACCCCCATGACTGCCCGCTCCCCTTCCCTACTCGACGCGCTGCTGCCCATTGGCGTGCTCGTCGTGCTGCTCGGCCTTTCCGTCTACCTGTTCGGCGACGGCTCCTCCAGCGGACCGAACCAGATCGCGCTGATGAGCGCCGCCTTCGTCGCCGGCCTGGTCGGGCTGAAAAACGGCCTGCGCTGGACCGATATCGAGGAAGGCATACTCGCCGGCATCCATATGGCGATGAAGGCCAACCTGATCCTGCTGGCGGTCGGCGCCCTGATCGGCACTTGGATTCTCGCCGGCACCGTGCCGACCATGATCTGGCTGGGCCTGAAGCTGATCAGCGCCGAGTACTTCTACGTCACCAGCTGCCTGATCTGCGCGCTCACCGCGCTGTCCATCGGCAGCTCCTGGACGGTGGCCGGCACCCTCGGCATCGGCCTGATGGGCGTGGCCGCGGGCCTGGGTCTGGATCCGGCAATCACCGCCGGGGCGATCATTTCCGGCGCCTACTTCGGCGACAAGCTCTCGCCGCTGTCGGACACCACCAACCTGGCCCCGGCCGCCGCCGGCGCCGATCTGTTCGCGCACATCCGCAACATGCTGCGTACCACCACGCCGGCGCTGCTGATCGCCCTGGCGATCTTCTTCGTGCTCGGCCAGCAGGCCGGCGCCAGCCACGACACCGGGCGTATCGCCGAGGTGCTGGCGGCGCTGGAGGCGCAGTTCCGCCTGGGCTGGCATCTGCTGCTGCCGGTGGCCTTCCTGCTGTTTCTTGCCATGCGCCAGTGGGCGGCCTTTCCGGCGGTGTTTCTCGCCGCGCTGCTCGGCGCGGTGTCCGCCCTGGTGTTTCAGCCGGAGGTGATGAGCCGCCTGGCCGATCCGGCGGCCGGCGTCCTGGCGCCGCTGAAAACGGTGTGGAGCGCGCTGTTCGCCGGCTACGAGTCAGCCAGCGGCAATGCCGAGCTGGACGGTCTGCTGTCCAAGGGCGGCATGGGCAGCATGCTCACCACCGTGTGGCTGATCATCTGCGCCATGTGCTTCGGCGGCGTGCTGGAGCGCCTGGGCCTGCTGCAACGCCTGCTGCAGAGCGCGTTGCGCCTGGTGCGCAGCGACAGCGGCCTGGTCGCCAGCACCATCACCACCAGCATCGGCACCAATGTCATCACCGCCGACCAGTACATCGCCCTGGTGCTGCCGGGGCGCATGTACCGCGCCGAATACGAGAAACGCAGCCTGGCGCCGACCAGCCTGTCGCGCGCCCTGGAAGACGGCGGCACCCTGACTTCGGTGCTGGTGCCCTGGAACACCTGCGGCGCCTACATGGCCGCCACCCTCGGCGTGGCCACCCTGAGCTACCTGCCGTACTGCTTCTTCAACCTGATCATGCCGGTGCTGGCCATCGTCCTGGCCTACGTGCTGCCGCCCAAGCGCCAGGCGCAGGAAGTCTGAGCGAGCCGTGGCTAACGGCGCGCTGGGCGCAGCGCCGTTGGCCATGCAGCAGAAACTGCCGCGCTCCCGCCATCTACGAGGGCTGGAGCCCCAGGCTCTTACAGAATCTCGCCAAAAAGTATCGTTTGACTTCTCCAAAGCAGTGTTTTCAGCGCTGCCCACTCCCAATTGCCGAACTTTTCAGGCATCTTCTGCGGCCTCCCCCGGAGGCCTTACGCCGGGGGCTTCCACTCTTATAAAAATCGGAACCCTGATCATGTATGCGTTGATGGCACTCGTCTTTGTCCTCGGCTACCTGTGCATTGCACTGGAGCACCCGTTGAAGATCGACAAGGCGGCCTCAGCGCTGCTCACCGCCGTGGTGGCCTGGACTCTTCTGGTCCTGGGTGCGGACAGCATCCTGCCGCTGCTCGGTACGGGTACCGCCGGCGCCAGCACCAACAGCCATCATGTGATCGAGGAGCTGCGCCATCACCTGGGCGAGATCTCCGAGATCCTGTTCTTCCTCATGGGCGCCATGACCATCGTCGAGCTGATCGACGCCCACGAAGGCTTCAAGGTGATCACCGACCGCATCCGCACCACCAAGCGCGTGCACCTGCTGTGGCTGGTGGGCCTGATCACCTTCTTCCTGTCCGCCGCGCTGGACAACCTGGCCACCACCATCGTGATGATCTCGCTGCTGCGCAAACTGATCGCCGACAAGCACGAGCGCTGGTTCTACGCCGGTATCGTGGTGATCGCCGCCAACTCCGGCGGCGCCTGGTCGCCCATCGGCGACGTGACCACCACCATGCTGTGGATCGGCAACCAGATCACCGCCACCGGTATCGTCGTCAAGCTGATCGTGCCCAGCCTGATCTGCCTGCTGGTGCCGCTGATCATCATGAGCTTCCGCCTCAAGGGCGAGGTCATCCCGCCGCGCCTGAAGGAAAGCGCCGAAAGCCGCCGCGACCCGACCACCCCGTTCGAGCGCAACCTGGTGTTCTGCTTAGGGCTAGGCGCGCTGATCTTCGTGCCGATCTTCAAGACCATCACCCATCTGCCGCCGTACATGGGCATCCTCTTCGGCCTGAGCGTACTGTGGGTGACCACCGAAATCATTCACCGCAGCAAGAACAGCGAAGACAAGGACCCGCTGTCGGTGGTCGGTGTACTGCGCCGCATCGACATCACCAGCGTGCTGTTCTTCCTCGGCATCCTGCTGGCAGTGTCGGCCCTGTCCAGCGCCGGCCACCTGATCCAGGTCGCCACCTACCTCAAGGACGGCCTCGGCAACGTCTACAGCATCGCCATTTCCATCGGCCTGCTGTCGGCCGTGGTGGACAACGTGCCGATGGTCGCCGGCGCCATGAAGATGTATCCGCTGGTCAGCCCGGAAGCCCTGGCGGCTGCCGCGGCGGACGAGCTGCCATGGCTGAGCAACTTCGTGGTCAACGGCAACTTCTGGGAAATGCTCGCCTACTGCGCCGGCACCGGCGGCAGCTGCCTGATCATCGGCTCGGCGGCCGGCGTGGCGGCCATGGGCATGGAGAAGATCAACTTCATCTGGTACCTGAAGAAGATCACCGGCCTGGCCTTCATCGGTTACCTGGCCGGTGCCGTCACCTATATGCTGATGTTCGCCGCCTGATCCCGGTGCGGCGCTCGGCCCCGAACAGGAAGTCGCCATGCACACGAGCAAGACCCGCACCAGCTTCTACCGCCGCCTCTACCTGGCCTGGCTGATCGACAGCGGCCAGGCCACCAGCGTCCCGGCGTTGATGGCCGCCACCGGCATGCCGCGACGCACCGCGCAGGACACCCTCGCCGCGCTGGAGGAACTGGATATCGACTGCCGGTTCGAGCAGGGCGAGGGCGAGCGCAACAACGCCGGCCACTACCTGATCCACGACTGGGGGCCGATCGACAAGCGCTGGATCGCCGCCCACCTGCAGCAGATCAAGACCACGCTGGGTTATCCCTGAAATAATCGCGCCCGTATGTCATGGGAATTGCGATGAATCCTGATCTGCTCTGGGTGCTGGCCTTGCTGGCCGGCGCCGTCACCCTCTTCGTCATCGGCAGGCCACGCATGGACGTGGTCGCTCTGCTGGTGCTGGTCGCCCTGCCGCTGACCGGTGTGCTCGACCTGCAACAGACCCTGGCCGGCTTCAGCGACGCCAACGTCATCCTGATTGCCGCGCTGTTCGTCATCGGCGACGGCCTGGTGCGCACCGGCATCGCCTACCGTCTGGGCGACTGGCTGGTGGCCAGGGCCGGCAGCAGCGAGACGCGCCTGCTGATACTGCTGATGCTGGCGGTGGCCGGGCTGGGTTCGGTGATGAGCTCCACCGGGGTGGTGGCGATTTTCATCCCCGTGGTGCTCGGCGTGGCTGCGCGCCTGCGCATCGCCCCGGCGCGGCTGATGATGCCGCTGGCCTTTGCCGGGCTGATCAGCGGCATGCTCACCCTGGTGGCCACCCCGCCGAACCTGGTGGTGCACGCCGAACTGCGCCGCGCCGGTCTGGACGGCTTCGGTTTTTTCGATTTCACCCCCATCGGCCTGGCCATCCTGGTGCTGGGTATCGGTTACATGCTGCTGGCGCGGCGCTGGCTGGTGCGCAAGGGCGCCGGTGACGCTGCCGAGCCACCGCGCCTGACCCTGGCCGACCTGGCCGAGCGCTACCGCCTGGGCGAACGCGAGCGACGCCTGCAGGTGCGTGCCGACTCGCCCCTGGCCAACCAGGTGCTCAACGAGCTGGCCCTGCGTCGCGATCACGGCATCAATGTCATCGCCATCGAGCGCCGCCAGCGCCTGCGTACCCTGCTGCTGATGGCCAGCGGCAATACCCTGCTGGAGCCGGGCGACGTGCTGCTGGTGGACATCGCCAGCCCCACCATCGGCCTGCTCGGCAGCTACCAGGCGCTGGGCCTGGAACCCATGCCGCTGCCGCATTCGTACTTCAGCCTGC
Source organism: Pseudomonas sp. GD04158 (assembly GCF_029834875.1). NCBI lineage: Bacteria > Pseudomonadati > Pseudomonadota > Gammaproteobacteria > Pseudomonadales > Pseudomonadaceae > Pseudomonas > Pseudomonas sp. GD04158. The sequence goes on from NZ_JAODYT010000029.1 coordinate 42,047, forward strand.
ATACCCATGAGCTGGGCCTGGCCGAGGTGGCGCTGCCACCGGAGTCGCAACTACCCGGCAAGACCATTCAGGAACTGGGCATTCGCTCGCGGCACAAGCTCAACGTGGTCGGCCTGCGCCGCCAGGGCCAGGCGCTGGAAGGCGTGCTGGTGGACGAAAAGCTCAAGGCCTCCGACACCCTGCTGGTGGCCGGTGCCTGGCGCGACATCCACCGCCTGCAGGGGCTGAGCCGCGATTTTCTGGTGCTCAGCCTGCCGGCGGAGGTGGCCGAGGTGGCGCCAGCCGCGCGCAAGGCGCCCTACGCGCTGCTCAGCCTGGCGGTGATGGTGGGGCTGATGGTCAGCGGCCTGGTGCCCAACGTGCAGGCCGCGCTGATCGCCTGCCTGCTGCTGGGCGCGTTTCGCTGCATCGACCTGGACAGTGCCTACCGCGCCATCCACTGGCCGACGCTGATCCTCATCGTCGGCATGCTGCCCTTCGCCCAGGCGCTGCAGCAAACCGGCGGCGTCGAGCTGGCCGTGCAGGGGCTGGTAAGTGGCCTGGGCGATGCCGGGCCACGCTTGATACTCGCCAGCCTGTTCGCCCTCACCGCGGTGATCGGCCTGTTCATCTCCAACACTGCCACCGCGGTGCTGATGGCCCCGGTGGCCATCGCCACGGCGCAGGCGCTGGGCGCCTCGCCGCTGCCCTTCGCCATGACCGTGGCGCTGGCGGCGTCGGCCGCCTTCATGACGCCGATCTCCTCGCCGGTGAACACCCTGGTGCTCGGCCCCGGGCAATACCGCTTCGGCGACTTCGTGCGCATCGGCGTACCCTTCACCCTGCTGGTGATGCTGGTCAGCGTGCTGCTGGTGCCACTGATCTTTCCGCTCTGAGGTCGACGAACACTCGGCCCCTCAGCGAATCACGCGGCCGGCGGCACTACCAGCGCATCGCTGTCGACCGTGGCCAGCAGACGACTGGCCACGCTGCCCAGAAAGAAGCGCGACAACCCTTCGCGGGCATGGGTGCCGAGCACCAGCAGGTCGGCACCGGATTGGCGCAGCGCCTCGCCGATCACTCCCTCGGGCGAGCCCACATGCACTTGCAGACGCTCGTTCGCCAGGCTCACTCCGTCCTCGCTCAGGCGCTCGACCAGCTGCTGACGCAGCAGTTCGCGCTGATTCTGCAGCACCTCGACGCTCAGTCCAGCTTCCATCATCGCGCCCGGCGCCACCGGCTCCACTGCACCGACCACATGGAAGTCATCGGCAGCCAGCAGACCCAGTTGGCGAGCCTGGCGCAAGGCCTGCTGCGAGGTGCGCGACAGATCCATCGCCAGCAGGGCATGACGGTACTCGCGGGTGACCGGGCCGTTGACCCGCAGCACCGGCAGATGGCTGCTGCGCACCACGCGCTCCAGGGTGGTGCCGACGAAGAAGTCGCGCAGCGCCGATTTGCGATGCGCGCCCACCACCAGCAGGTCGGCGCCCATGCCCTGGGCGCTCTCGACGATGATCGCCGCAGGCTCGCCACTGCCCACCACCACGTGCGGACGGCTGCCGGCCTGCTCGGCCAGGCGCTCGGCCTGCGCATGCAGCAGCGTCTCGGCCTGCTGCACCTGACTGGCGACGTGTTCGGCCGGCGCATCGTCGTCGATCACGTGCAGCAGACACCACTCGCCGCCACCCTGGCGGCGGATCAGTTGCACGGCACGCTGCACGGCGTGAGCCGAGCGCTCGGACAGATCGGTGGCTACCAGAATCTTGATCATTGCGTTCTCCTCGACAGGCTCTTGGCCCGTTCCATTGAGCACCTGGCAAAGCCCTCAGTGCTTGATGCAGATCAGGCCGAGCGTAAAGAAACCGTCTATGGTCCTAGCGGAACATCGATGGAGGCTCCCGAATGGACACTCGGCTCCCTGAAAACTCTGACAGCGCCTGGCACCAACTGACTCCGCAACAAGCGTTGGACGCCCAACAGAGCAGCCAGACCGGTCTCAGCGACGCAGAGGCCAGCGCGCGCCTGCAACGCCATGGCCCCAATCGCCTGCCGCCGCCCAAGCGACGCGGCCCTTTGTTGCGTTTGCTGTACCAGTTCCACAACGTGCTGCTGTACATGATGATGGCCGCCGCCCTGGTCACCGCCCTGCTCGGCCACTGGGTCGATACCGGGGTGATCCTCGCCGCGGTGCTGATCAACGTGGTGATCGGCTTCATCCAGGAAGGCAAGGCGGAGAATGCCCTCGACGCCATCCGCAGCCTGCTGTCGCCGCACGCCCTGGTGCTGCGCGGCGGCGAACGCCGGGAGATCGACGCCGAACAGCTGGTGCCCGGCGACATCGTCCTGCTCGCCTCCGGCGACAAGGTGCCGGCCGACCTGCGCCTGATCAGCGTGAAGAACCTGCTGGTGGAAGAAGCGGCGCTGACCGGCGAATCGCTGCCGGTGGAAAAGTCCCTGGCCCATTGCCAGGCGGACGCAGCGCTGGGCGACCGGCGCTGCATGGCCTATTCCGGCACCCTGGTGGCCAGCGGTCAGGCCAGCGGGGTGGTGGTGGCCACCGGTGCGGATACCGAGCTGGGCCGCATCGGCGCCATGCTGCAGCAGGTGCAGGCAATGACCACGCCGCTGCTGCGGCAGATCGAGCAGTTCAGCCGCTGGCTGGCGCTGGCCATCCTGATCTTCGCCATGGCCACCTTCGCCCTCGGCACCTTCTGGCACGGCCAGGACCCGGCCGAGATGTTCATGATGGTGGTGGCGCTGACCGCCGCCGCCATCCCCGAAGGCCTGCCGGCACTGATGACGGTGATCCTCGCCCTCGGCGTGCAGCGCATGGCCGGGCGCAACGCCATCGTGCGGCGTCTGCCGGCGGTGGAAACCCTCGGCTCGGTAACGGTGATCTGCTCGGACAAGACCGGCACCCTGACGCGCAACGAAATGACCGTGCAGCGCCTGGTCAGCGCTAGCCGGGTGCTCGACGTCAGCGGCGTCGGCTATGCCCCGGAGGGCGCCTTCCATCTCGACGGCGCGCTGGTCGAGCCGGATGCCGCGCTGCTGGAAATCGCCCGCGCCGCCACCCTGTGCAACGACGCCCAGCTGCAGCAGGACGCCGCCGGAACCTGGCGCCTGCAGGGCGACCCCACCGAGGGCGCCCTGCACACCCTGGCGTTGAAGGCCGGGCTGGACACCCCGACGCTGAACCTGCAGTTGCCGCGTAGCGACACCATCCCCTTCGAGTCCGAGCACCGCTTCATGGCCAGCCTGCACCATGACCACCAGGGCCATGGCGTGATCTACCTCAAGGGCGCGCCTGAGCGCCTGCTGGAGATGTGCAGCGGCCAGCGCGATGCCGACGGTGGCGTGCAACCGCTGGACGCCGACTACTGGCGGCGCCAGGCCACCGATCTGGCGGCCCGCGGCCTGCGCCTGCTGGCCATCGCCAGCCGCACGGTAAGCGCCGAGCAGCGCAGCCTGAGCTTCGCCGACGTGGAACAGGACATGTGCCTGCTGGCCCTGGTCGGCATCATCGACCCACCGCGCGAGGAAGCCATCGCCGCCGTCGCCGAATGCCAGCGCGCCGGCATCCGGGTGAAGATGATCACCGGCGACCACGCCGAAACCGCGCGCGCCATCGGCGCCCAGCTGGGTATCGGTGTCGGCCTGCCGGCGCTGACCGGCGCGGAGCTGGAACTGCTCGACGAGCGCCGTCTGCGCGAGGTGCTGCCCGGCGTCGAGGTATTCGCCCGCGCCAGCCCCGAGCACAAGCTGCGCCTGGTGCAGGCCATGCAGGCCAGCGGCGAGGTGGTGGCGATGACCGGCGACGGCGTCAACGACGCCCCGGCCCTCAAGCGCGCCGACGTTGGCGTGGCCATGGGCGACAAGGGCACCGAAGCGGCCAAGGAGGCAGCCGAAGTGGTGCTGACCGACGACAACTTCGCCACCATCGCCGGCGCCGTGCGCGAGGGCCGGGCGATCTACGACAACCTGAAGAAGTTCATCCTCTTCGCCCTGCCCACCAACGGCGGCCAGGCGCTGATCGTGATCGCCGCCATCCTGTTCCAGCTGACCCTGCCGCTGACCCCGGCGCAGGTGCTGTGGATCAACATGGTCACCTCGGTGACCCTGGGCCTGGCGCTGGCCTTCGAACCGGCCGAGGCCGGGCTGATGGACCGTCCGCCGCGAGCGCCGGACGAGCCCTTGCTGTCGGGCTTGTTCGTCTGGCGCGTGCTGCTGGTGTCGCTGCTGATGGCCGGTGCCGGCATCGGCCTGTTCCTCTGGGAACTGCAGCAGGGCACCGGGCTGGACAGCGCAAGGACCATGGCGCTGAACGCGGTGGTGATGTGCGAGGTGTTCTACCTGATCAACAGCCGACGCATCTTCGCCTCGGTGCTCAGCCTCGACGGCCTGCTGGGCAGCCGCGCGGTGCTGCTGGCGATCGCCGCCTGCCTGCTGCTGCAGGCGCTGTACACCTACGCGCCGCCGATGCAGCGGCTGTTCAATTCCACCGCGCTGGATGCGGCGCAGTGGGCGCGCGTGGTGCTGGCCGGGCTGGCGGTGTTCTGCATCGCCGAGCTGGAGAAGTGGGTGATTCGTCGTTTGCGCCTGCAGCCGAGCGGGTGACCGCGGTGCGCACGGCGCACCCTACGGAGCGCAGGGTGTCGCGGGGCCGCCCAGGCCGTGCGCACCAACCGTTCTACGCCCGCTCGCCGCGGGCGAAGGCCATCAGTTCGGGGTAGAAGGCGCGAAAATCCTCGCTCAGCGGCTCGTATAGACGCTCGAGTTCGGCCAGGCTGCCGTCGAGCAACTGCGGCCGCGACAGCCGTCGCTGCATGCCGGCGATCACCTGCTCCAGTACCGCGAACTCGCGATAGCTGCCCAGCCAGTCCTGCGCGGCCATGCGCGGCGCCATCAGCGCCAGGCGTCCCGGCAGCTCGGCCTCGGCGGCCAGCACCCGGTACACCTCGCGGGTGAAGTGATCCAGCGGCTGCGCGGCGTACTCGGCCCAATCGCGCGCCAGGCAATGGTCGAAGAACAGATCCAGCAGCATGCCGGCCATGCGCCGCCGCGCGGCGGGAAAGCGGGCACGGGCGCGCGCCTGCAGCGGGTGGCTGTCGGTAAAGGCATCGATGCGCCGGTGCAGGCGGATGGCCGCTTCGATCTCCGCCGGCCAGCGCCCGGCCAAAGGCCCCTTGACGAAATCGCCATAGAGGCTGCCGAGCAGCTGCGGCGGGGCGTCGCCGCCCAGGTGCAGGTGAGCGAGGTAGTTCATGCCCCGAGCTTACCGCCACGGCCCGCACAATCGAAGCCAGTGATAAGGACTATCGCGGCAATCGATCTGTATATCGTCTGCAGCCGATATAAGGTTCGCCCCATGACGATACACACCGACACCGCCATGGACATCGACGCCATCATCAAGGCCCTCGCCCACCCAGTGCGCCGCGACATCCTCGACTGGCTCAAGGAGCCCGAGCGCCACTTCGCCGAACAGGATCATCCGCTGGAGATCGGCGTGTGTGCCGGCAAGATCTTCCTGCGCACCGGGCTGTCGCAATCCACCGTTTCCGCCCATCTGACCACCCTGCAGCGCGCCGGTCTGGTGACCAGCCGCAAGGTCGGCCAGTGGCACTTCTTCAAGCGCAACGAGGAGCTGATCCAGGCCTTCGTCGCGCATCTCGGCCAGCAACTCTGAACCCGCAGCTCCAACCGGAGGTTTCACCATGCCCAACCTGTTCGACCCCATTCAGATCGGCGATCTGCACCTGAACAACCGCATCATCATGGCGCCACTGACCCGCTGCCGCGCCGACGAAGGCCGCGTGCCCAACGCCCTGATGGCCGAGTACTACGTGCAGCGCGCCTCGGCCGGCCTGATCATCAGCGAGGCCACCGCCGTCACGCCGATGGGCGTGGGCTATCCGAACACCCCCGGCATCTGGTCGGATGCGCAGATCCGCGGCTGGAGCAACATCACCCAGGCGGTACACGCCAACGGCGGCAAGATCGTCCTGCAACTGTGGCACGTCGGGCGCATCTCCGACCCCATCTACCTGAACGGCGAGCTGCCGGTGGCACCGAGCGCGATCAAGCCGGCCGGCCACGTCAGCCTGGTGCGTCCGATCAAGGAATTCGTCACCCCGCGCGCGCTGGAAACCGAGGAAATCGCCGACATCGTCGAGGCCTACCGCCAGGGTGCGGAAAACGCCAAGGCCGCCGGTTTCGACGGCGTGGAAATCCACGGCGCCAACGGCTACCTGCTCGACCAATTCCTGCAGAGCAGCACCAACCAGCGCACCGACCGCTATGGCGGCAGCCTGGAGAACCGTGCGCGCCTGCTGCTGGAAGTCACCGATGCCGCCATCGACGTCTGGGGCGCCGGTCGCGTCGGCGTGCACCTGGCGCCACGTGCCGATGCCCATGACATGGGCGACGCCAACCGCGCCGAAACCTTCGCCTATGTCGCTCGCGAGCTGGGCAAGCGCGGCATCGCCTTCATCTGCGCCCGCGAGAAGGAAGACGACGACAGCCTGACGCCGCAACTGAAGAAGGAATTCGGCGGCGTGTTCATCGCCAACGAGCGCTTCACCAAGGAGCAGGCCAACGCCTGGCTGGCGCAAGGCAATGCCGATGCCGTGGCCTTCGGCATCCCCTTCATCGCCAACCCGGACCTGCCGGAGCGCCTGCAGCAGGACGCGCCGCTGAACGAGCCGCACCCGGAAACCTTCTACGGCTCGGGCCCGGTCGGCTACATCGACTATCCGCGCCTGTAACGCGCCTTACGTAGGGTGCGCTGCGCGCACCGAGACTGCTCGTCGCGAGGTTGGTGCGCACGGCGCACCCTACACCCAGGCCTGAACGCACAAGTTGCTCGTTGCGACAGCTGGTGCGCACAGCGCCCCTACGCCCAGGCCAGAACGCACAAGACCCGCATTGCGGGTCTTGTGCATTTAACGCGGTGCCTCAGCGCTGGTTGATCTGCTGCTGCAGATTCACCACCTGGCTCTGCAGGGTGTTGATGTTGCGCGTCATCTGCGCGCGGAAGGCATCGAACTCGGCGGTGTTGGGGCCGGCGCTGGCCGCCGGGCGGTTGTCCAGCTCGCTGCGCAGCACCAGCAGATCCTGCTCCAGATTGCGGATGGCCTGGCTCGGGTTGCCCTGCTTCTTCAACGTTTCGATATCGCCGCTGAGGGTCTTGATCCGCCCATCGAGCTTGCCCAGCTCGGCCTGGGTCGCCTTGGCATCCGCCTGCGCGGATTTCAGTGCGGCCTGCTCGCTGGCCAGCGCCTGCAGACGCTTGTCGAAGTCGGCGCTGGCGCCCAGACCGTTCTTGAGTTCGGTGCCCAGCTGCTCGACACGCTTGTCCAGCGCGGCCTGCGCCGTGCTGCTCTGCTGCAGCTGCTTGCCCAGCTCGGCCAGGCGCGTCTCCAGTTGCTTGACCTGCAGCTTGAGCGCCTCGCTGCCGCTGGTGACGCTGGACTCGGTGGCCACCACCTTGCCGGAAATATCCTGAATACGTCCGGCCGCCTCTTCGCTGATGCGCGCGAAGCTTTCCTGGGTTGCCACCAGGCGCTGCTCCATCAGGCCGATCTGCTGCAGGCTCCACCAACCCAGGCCGCCCAGCGCGATGGCAAGCGCACCCACCAGCGCCCACAGCGGCCCGGTGCTCGGCGCTCGGGCGGCCGGTGCCTTGCCACTGGCGGCTCTGGAGCTGCGCGGCGCCGGCTCGTCACGCGGCTCGGCGAAATCCTCGCGGCGCTCGGGGGTCAGGCTGGGCAGGTTGTCGAGCTCGTCGTTGGCATCATTGCGCATGGTTGAACCTATGGTTGAAACGGAATAAGCGAAGGTGCCGCGCAGTATACCGATTCGCCATCAGCCGATCAGCGCCGCGCCAAGCAGGTGCGCCGCGCACCGACGAAGGGCGCGACAGGGCCATCGACCCGCCTGCAGCCCGCCAGTTCCGCGAAATTTGAACTGGTACGCACTTTGCTTTTTACCCTGTCGTGGACAGCTCATCGCGCGTCGCCCACAAGCCAGCAGGCGGCCTGAAAGTTCTGCATCGCACCGACAGGTGTACCAGCCCGGGAACAGGCTGGCTCGGTTACGGAGGGCGAGGACGCCCGAACCCGTGACTCTTCAACCAACAGGGGGGAAGTGGCAATGGAACTGAACAAAGAAGTCCTGGATTGCATGAAAACGCTGCGCCGTCGCCTGCGCGAGGAACTGGCGGTGGATATCCGCCTGAGCCAGCCCGACGCCGTCAGCGCCATGCTCGATGGCAGCCTCAAGTCCAATGACGAGGAAACCCGCCGCGTCGGCCGGCGCCTGGCGGAACTGTCCGACCAGCCACAACGCCTGACCGCCACCCCGCTGGCCGCGGTGGAACTGCCGGTAGCCCCGCAGACCGGCTCGGTGCGCATCTATCGCGGTCAGCGCATCTACGCCTGAGCCCCCATCTGCGCCTGCCACCAGGTGCAGAACTCATCCAGTGCGTCCCACAGGCTGGCCCTGGGCTCGTAGTCGAGAAATTCGCGGGCGCGGTCGATGTTCAGCGAGAAATCCTTGGCCATCACCGCCACGCTCAGGCGCAGCAGGCTCGGTTCCGGGCGCCCGGGCAGCAGCCGGCATACGCCTTCGTTGACACAGGCCGCCGCGTAGGCCAGCGGATACGGCACATGGCGAGTCACCGGCGGCAACTGCAGCCGCCGCAGCACGTAGTTGACCACATCCCACAGCGGCACCGGAGCGCCGTTGCTGATGTTGTACACCTGCCCCAGCGCCGGGCCGGCGGCCAGCAACGCGCTGAACAGCGCATCGTTGAGGTTGTGCACGCTGGTGAAGTCGACCTTGTTCAGACCGTTGCCGATGATCGCCAGGCGCCCCTTGCGCTGCATGGCGATCAGCCGCGGGAAGATGCTGGTATCGCCGGCGCCGGTGACGAAGCGCGGGCGCAGGGCGATGACCTCCAGGCCGAACTCCTGCGCGGCGAACACCTGCTGCTCGGCCAGGTACTTGGTCTTGCCGTAATGATTGGAGAAGCGTTTGGGCACCTGCCCTTCGCGGATATCGACGTGGGAACGGCCGTCGAAGTAGATCGACGGTGACGACAGGTGCACCAGGCGCCGCACCTTCTGCTTCAGACAGGCGTCGATGACGTTCTCGGTCACCGTCACGTTGCCCTGATGGAAATGCGCGTAGTCGCCCCAGACACCCACCGCGCCAGCGCAGTGCACCACCATCTCGACATCCTGGCACAGGGCCTGGACCAGTTCGGGATCGGCCAGATCGCCCTGGACGAACTCGGCGCCGCGTTTGATCAGGTGCTGCACACCCTCGGCACGTCGCCCGTTGACCCGCACCGCCAGGCCTTGCTCGAGGGCGAAACGGGCGAAACGCCCACCGATGAAACCGCTCGCGCCGGTGACCAGAATCTTCATCCGCCATCCCCTGCATGGATTCTTGTAATTGCCGCACTTTAGCAGCGCCACCCCGGCTGCGCGCTGTCGGCGGCGGCCAGAACGACGACCCGGCAAGCCTCAGCCGCCCGGGTGCATGAACTCGTAGGGTGCGCCGTGCGCACCAGCCCATCGCGGGACACCCCTCTTCATCCAGCGCCTGTAATCAATCCAAGCCAGTTTCTTGCGTCACATCACCCTGCAGTTGGTGCGCACGGCGCACCCTACGGCGCCTGCACCAGCGCGCCGCCGGCTGCGCGGCGCAGGTGCTCGGTAAGCCCGGCCAGCAGTTCACCGCCATTGCGCCAGTGATGCCAGTACAAAGGCACGTCGATAAAGCGCTCGGGCACCAGCTCCACCAACCTGCCGCTGGCCAGTGCGTCACGCACCTGCAGTTCCGGCACCAGGCCCCAGCCCAGGCCGCCTTCGGTCAGGCGCACGAAGCCTTCGGAGGAAGGACACAGGTGATAGGCGAAGCCACCGGTCACCCCCAGGCCGGCCAGGTAGCGATGCTGCAACTGATCGTCCGGGCCGAAGACGATGGCCGGCGCCCGCGCCAGCGCCTCGGCCGTGACCCCGGCAGCAA